>JBDHAI010000057.1:0-10457 GCA_039588155.1 Gemmatimonadota bacterium
CTTACCGCGAGCCCCGGTGATCGCCACGACGCTCGCCTCCGACTCCTTCCTCCGCGCGGCGGCCAGCCCACCGAGCGCCCGCAGCGCGTCCTCCACCACAAACAGCTCGAAGTCCTCCGGGACGTTCCGTGGGCGCCGCTCAACCACCGCACCGCCGGCCCCAGCATCCACGGCGGCGCCCACGAAGTCCGTTCCGTCGAATTGATCTCCGCGCAGTGCAACGAACAGTTCACCAGGTTCGAGCGTGCGCGTATCAGTCGAGACACCCGAATACTCCCGGGATGCCGCGGCGCTCTGCTCGAGGCCGAGTGCGCCCTGAATACGTTCGCTCGTCCAAGTGAATCGCCGCATTACGCCCAGTTTCGACCCGCTAGAAGCTCTTTAACGATCTCAGTCTCGTCGAACGGTCTTCGTTCGCCTCCGATGATCTGGACGACCTCGTGCCCTTTGCCCGCCAACAGCACGGCGTCGTCCGGACCGGCGAGTTCAAGCGCCCGAGCGATGGCAGACCTGCGATCCACGATCAGCTCGTGCAGAGCCGAGCCCAGGCCCGGTATGATCTCCGCGATAATCGCCTCCGGCGCTTCGCTCCTCGGATTGTCCGACGTCACGATGGTGAAGTCGGCGGTCTCCGCCGCCGCCTGGCCCATCAGCGGCCGCTTACCTGGATCGCGGTCCCCCCCGCAACCGAACACCGCGATGACGCTACCGCTCACCAGAGGTCGGACCGCCAACAGCGCGCGCCTCAACGCGTCGGGAGTGTGTGCGTAGTCACGAACGACGAGCGGCTGCTCCGACAACACCTCGAGCCGGCCGGGAACCGGCGGCACGTCGGCGAGCGCCTCGGCGATGTCCGGCCCCGCGAAGTCGAAGGCCCCTGCGATCGCGGCCGCTGCCAGGGCATTTGACACGTTGAACTCGCCGGGGAGCGGCAATGTCGCCGGCACCGGACCCTGTGGTGAGACGAGGGTCCAGTTAGAGCCGGCGGATCCGAGTTCGATGTCCTTGGCCATGTAATCGCCCTCAGTTCGAAGTCCATAGCGGATGAGTCGTCCGCGTTCCGGCATGCCCGACCAGGCCGGATCATCCGCGTTCACCACCAGTGCGCCACCGGCCGTCACCAGCTCTGCCAATCGCGCTTTCGCCGCTCGGTACGCATCGAAGTCGCTGTGGTAATCGAGGTGATCGCGACTGAGGTTGGTGAAGGCACCAACATCGAATCTCACCCCGTCCACACGACCCTGCGACAACGCGTGAGAGGAGGTCTCAACCACGACGTACTCGACGCCGTCTTCTTTCAGTTCAGCCAGCCTGCGTGCAAACTCGATGGGTCCTGGCGTTGTCAGCTGGGTCGGCTGCCGCGTGCCCGACGCGGTCACAACACCTAGAGTGCCCAGCGAGCCTACTGAGTACCGCTGCGAGAGGATGTGCCGGACTAGGTGTACCGTGGTCGTCTTTCCGTTGGTGCCCGTCACTCCGACTAGCCTGAGGCCGACGGCCGGGTCGCCAAAAACAAGTTGCGCCGCATGTGCAGCGGCGCGGCGGGAGTCGGCGACTTGGATCTGAAGCAGGTCGACCCCTGCCTCAGGTGCTTCAACTAGTGCCGCAACCGCCCCGGCCTCCTGAGCATCCCTTAGAAAGCGATGCCCGTCGTGGACGAAACCACGGATCGCACAGTAAAGGTCACCTCGTCGGACCTCTCGCGAGTCGTCGCTGACCCCCGTAACAAACAGCTGGGTTCGGGCGACAGCTCGAGCCAATAGCCCACGGGTTTCGAGACGAGCGATAACGTCTGCAAGCGAGATCACCCCGCGCCTGATCCGCGCCGGCGTGTGCCAGGTGGGGCGCCGTCGCCGGCCACGAGAATCACGTGTTCACCTCGGCCCAGGACAGTCCCGACTGCTGGCTGCACCGCTAGCACACGTCCACCACCCCCCCGCACCTCGACTCGCCAGCCAGCCGCGTGGAGTCGGTGAGCGGCGGACCGCAACGACTCGCCCCTCACTTCCGGCACAGCGACTGCGTCCTGAAAACCCACGCCATCCTCAACCTCGGCTTGGGCACGCCTGAGCGGCGTGTCGAGCGCAAAGACATACGAACCACCGGCCGGCGCCTGACCCGCTGGTACTCCCGCCTGTTCGTCCGGATACTCCGGCTCCCCCATCAGCGGCGGCGCCGACCAGTAGCTTCCTGCAAGAGCAGCACGTACCGCGGTACGCATGACTGGCGCTGCAGTCAAACCTCCGTAGTAGTCGCCGCTCGGTTCATCTAACTTGACGAGTATGACCAACTGTGGTTCGTCCGACGGTATGAGTCCGACGAACGATGACGTGTAGGATTTGCCCGCATAGCCAAATTCACGGTCGAACCGCCACGCCGTTCCGGTCTTGCCGGCCACACTCAGGCCGCGGACACCGGCGCCCCTTCCCGTACCGTCCGTCACCGCGTGCGCCAGCACCTGCCGGATACGCGTCGCCACCGTCGCCGAGACCACCTGACGAATCGCCTCGGGTTCCATTTGCCAGTGAGGCTCGCCTTCAGAGTCCCGCAGCTCGCGGACGAGTTGCGGTCGCATGAGCGTGCCGCCATTGGCCAGCGCCCCGTAAGCCATCGCGAGCTGCAACGGTGTGACCGCGACCTCGTAGCCGATCGCCAAGGATGCGCGGCTTTGCGCCGACCACTCCGACGGTCGCCGCAATAGCCCCGCAGACTCCGAGGGATACGTCAGACCCGTCGGCGTGCCGAAACCGAAGTTGCGTAGATAGCTGAATTGTGCGCCCTCGGGGAGACGCTCGGCGAACTTCGCCATGCCGACGTTGCTCGAAACACTCAGCACTTGCCTGAGAGTCAATAAGCCGTGCTTTCGCTCGTCGTGGATCGTCCGACCGGCGGTCCTGTAGACGCCGTTGCCCGTCTCCACGGCATCTGAGAGCTCCGCCAGACCCTCGGCTAGCAGAGCAGCCGCCGTGAATGGCTTGAGTGTGGAGCCCGCCTCGTACGGCTCTGTCGCGGCCGTCAGGCTCTCCAGACGACGCCCGCGCCCACGCCGCCTACTCGCCGCCGCCAAGAGCTCACCTGTTCGCGGATCCAGCATCAGTAGGTCGCCGCCGGTCGCGTCGGCCTCCAGAACCGCATCATCCAGAACCGACTCGGCAAGCGCCTGCAGTTCCGAATCGATCGTCAGATAGATGTCGCCGCCGGGGAGCGGCTCGACGATCGGCGTGATCAGCCAGGCGGCCGACGCACCGGTCGCGTCTTTGCCCCGGACGCCGAAACCGGGCTGGCCAGACAACACCGAGTTGTAGCTGAGCTCCAGTCCGCTCTGCCCCTGCCCGGTCGCGTCTACGCGGCCAACGATCTCCGCCGCAAGCTCACCCCGGGGATAGAACCGATCCACAAAAGGCGTGAAGTGAATGCCCGTGCGGATCCCATCTTCCAGTTCCTCTTTCTGCAGCGCCGAATACTTCCCTGGCAACGGAACCCAACGCCGGTCCTGCTCTCCGATGCGGCGCAAGGTCCGCGAACTCAGATCGAGTACCTCCCGAAGCACCTCCACCGCCTCGGCTTTGTCCGCTAGCTCGTGAGGCGCCACCGCGATCTTGTAGGTCGTTCGGCTGACTACCAGTTCGCGACCCTCGCGGTCGTATACCGTGCCGCGTGGCGCGGGCAGCGGAACCCGCTTCTCTTGCTGAGAGACCGCGCGGTCGCGCCAGTAATCTCCTTGGAGAACCTGAAGCTGGAATCCGCGGCCCAGGATGATGACGACCCCCAGCAGAAAAGAGAGCTGCAATAGACCGTGTCTCATCTGACGACGACGCGCCTGCCGTACCCCGGCTCTCACAGCGAACCTCCGCCTCGCCGATCTGCCGCGCCGCGGAGATCGAGAATCACGAACTCATCCCCAGCAGGTAGATGCAAACCCAGCGGCTCCGCCGCACGGGTCACCCGAGGCCGGCTTCGCAGGAACTCGATCTCACGCTGAAACTCGCTGCGCCGGACCGCCGCGGCTTCCAACCCGTCTTCCATGGCACTGATGTGCTCGGCGATCTGATGACCCCGCGCACCGCGATGAACGGCTACGAACATCCCCACCAGTAGCAGCATGGCGGCCACAGCGCTAAGGACCCCTCGGAGCCTCATTCGCCTCGCTCCCAAGCTCGCAACAATGCGCTCCTCGCCCGTGAGTTATCCGCCACCTCCTCAGCCGCCGGCCGTACCGGACCACGGGTCAGTGCATGACCCAGCGGACGGCCCCGACATTGACACACGGGAATCTTCGGCGGGCAGATGCATTCCTGGCTCCATTCGCGGAAAGAACGCTTGACCGCTCTGTCTTCCAGGGAGTGATAGGAGATGACTACCATGCGGCCGCCCGGGGCGAGCAGCTCTCGTAAAGCAGGTAGCGCACGCGCCAACGAGTCGAGCTCTCGATTCACCGCGATTCGCAGCGCTTGGAACAACCGAGCTAGATCTGACGCCGCTGGCGGCCGGCCCCACACATCCTCCACTAGCCTCACCAAATCGTTGCTCGTCCGGAGCGGTGAGCGCTTCCGGTTCTCAACGATCCCAGCCGCCAGGCGGCGCGCAGTTCGTTCTTCACCAAATTCGCGGAAGATCTCTGCCAGCTCTTCCACGCTTAGACTCTCGAGCAGCTCTGCCGCCGTCGCGCCCTGCCCGGACATTCGCATGTCCAGCGGCGCGCCGGGCCGGAAAGAAAAGCCGCGTTCGCGGGTATCGATCTGGTGGGAGGACACCCCCAGGTCCAAAAGTACTCCAGCCAATGCGCCCTCCCCCAGATCGTATAGCGCCTGCGCGTCGGCGTAGTCGCCTTGCTTCAGCGTGATGCGTTCCTCGTAAGTCGCCAGCCGGGCCCCGGCCCTCTCCAAGGCCTCCCCATCGCGATCGACGGCGAGCAGGCGAACTTCTTCGTCGCTTTGCAGTATCGCTTCGGCGTGTCCTCCACCGCCCACAGTTCCGTCCAGGAACAGCCCGCCACGTTCCGGTGCCAGATACTGCAGCACCTCGTCACGCATTACGGGCTCGTGGAACGCGTTCACGCTCGCAATCGCTTCACCGTGAGTCCAGATGATGCCTCGGGCCTCGATAGTGGCCTGGCGTGACTCGAAAAAAGGGACAGTGGACAGACGGCTGTGCCCTACCCCTAGGCACCACAAAACCCTCCCCCTGCCACCTGCCCACCATCCTCTTCTCGACACAAGAAAACGACGGGGTACGGCCGATGCCCTCGCGACCCGGGCTAACACTTCCCCCTCGATCCGCCCATCACGTCACCTCGACCGTACCCGCCGATCTCAATACCAATTACACGATTATTTGACGCACGAACTGCTCGATTCCCGGCTTCCCCTCCTCGGTCGTCCCTTCAAATAATTCGGGGTTCCAGATCTCGATCTTGTCCAGCACCCCGACGATCAGAGCAGTCCCCTCCAGCTTCGCAGCCCGCTGCAGCCGCTCGGGTATAAGGATCCTCCCCTGCTTGTCCGGAACCACTTCTACTGCTTTGGCCGTTAAGCTCAGCACCGAACCGCGCGCTTCTGGCTGCCGGCGCATCAGCTCGCCCAGCTCATTCTCGACCACCGCCCAAGCCTGCTGCGGATACAGAAACAGCGCTGGCTCGAAACCGTGAATCAGGACGAATCCCTCGTCCGCCACACTGCGACGGAACGCCGCCGGCAGCGCAACGCGGCCCTTTTCATCCAGCTGATGGAGATAGCTCCCCAGAAAACCGGTCAAGTATCCTCCCCCGGCGCGACGACTTGGACCCAGTTTTTGGCGGGGGTCTGGGCGATAGGGTGAAGACACGCGTGTCCCCACTTGTCCCCACTCCGACCCCCATTGTACCGATACTTCCCCACCACGTCAAGGACTTGTTTCACTTTTCACCACTCGGCCGCCGCGATCGCTGGCGATGGCCCGTTTTCCTTGCCGCGAAGCCAAAAAAAGGGCCCGGGCCGAAGCCCGGGCCAAAACATTTGTTTGCTTTGCGCCAGCGTCGATCAGCGCTGAATCTGCTTGATCCGCGCCTCGACGTTCAGCAGCCAACGGTCCGCCCCATCGAGCAGCTGCGGAACCTCGGCCCTGACGTTACCTGCCCTGCGGAAGTGCTGTTGGGCGGCCTGGAAGTAGCGTTCGGCGCGCTGCAGCTGGCTGAGGCCCTGGTCTTCGGGCTCCGCGAGACGCTCGCCCAGCTGGTAGTTGGTGTAGCCCCACCAGAACTCGACCTCCTGCTTGTTCTTCGCGGGGGCGAAGCGGGCGGCGCTTTCGAAGTAGGGCAAGGCCTGCGACATGCTGCCGGAGTTCCTGGCGTTGATCGCCTGAGTGAAGAAGAGGCGGAAGGCGTCTTCCTCTGTGGAGATGCCCGACTGGATGGCGGAGTTCACATCGGCCGCGGCGCCGTCCTGATCGCCGGCCTGCAGCTTGAACTGCGCCCGCTTCAAATAGCCGTTCGCGTAGGCTGGATCCAGCTCCAGCACCTGGTCCATGGCGGCACTGGCGTCGGTGAACCTGTCGGCGCGGCTCAGCGCGTCGGCGTAGAGGGACCAAAGGCGCGGGCTGTCGGAGTGGGACTCTAGCGCCCGTTCGGCGAAGACGATGGCCTCATCGGTCCGTCCCGCCGCCGTGTAGGCGGCCAGAGCGTTCTCGATGATCCGGATGTCGGTCTCCTCGCCCTTGACCTCGAGGACCTTTTCGTAGGCTTCGAGGGCGACGTCGACGTAGGAAGAATCTTCGGCGGAATAGCGCAGTGCGTAGTCGCCCAGGAACTGAAGGAGGTTGACATCGTTTTCCGCGTACTCCTGACCGGCCTGGATGATGTCGATCGCTTCACGCATCAGTCCGACCTGCGCCAGATCGTTCGCGACTTTAAGCCGAATCGGTACGTTACCGGGATCGAGCTCCAGGTACTGCCGGTAGAGCTCGCTGGCCTTTCCGGCATCGCCCATCTGCGAATACATGTACGCGGCGTTCTGGAGCGCCTCGCGGCGGCCCGGGTCCTGCTCCAGCACTCGCTGGAAGTAGACGACGGCAGAGTCCGCCCAACCATTCGTCCCGCCGACCTCTTCGGTCTCAAAGAGCTGGCGAAAAGCCAGACCCTTGTTCAACAGAGTGTGAACGCTCTTCGGGTTGATCTCCAGAGCCTCGTTGCAGTTGCGGAGCGCGTTCTCGGGCTGCTGACTGCCTACGTAGTCGGCGCAGAACTGCCGGGCACGCACGAAACGCACCTGCTCCTCGAAGGTGGAGATAGAAATCTCCGCCACCCGCTGGATAGAATCGTCGCTCTTGTCCGCGCCCTTAATAGCCGGTGCGGAGACCTGGTCGCCCGTTGTCACATCGATGAACCCCGCCTCGACATCCCAGGATGTACCCGCTCCTGAGCAAGCTCCCCAGTACACGACCTGAGCACCCATCAGATTGGCGAGCTGCCTCGCTTTGATGGCGTTGAGCTCTTCTTCCTTGACCTCATACCGCTTCAGAGCTCTCTTGAACTCCTTGTCGGGTATGGGTGCGTGCGTGCTGAAGTCCTCGAGCCGCGCTGAAACCTCCTTCGCGACCTTCTCGCCGAACCTTCTATCCTGGTCCCGACAGTCCAGTGGAGCAACCAGCACGCGGAAGCGCCCGCCGGGCTCTTGCTGCACCACAGCCGCAGCCTGGGTCGTGTCGGCCACGGACAACGACAGGCCAAACATCAGCGTCGCTGCCAGCGCCCCGACAGCCAATCGACCGAATCCGATGATGCCAGACTTCATGAGACGTCTCTCGCGATTGGGGTGGCTGAATGCGGGCTCCCGCCCGCGCCAAATTGACCCGACACCGCCTCCCACCTTGTCCGGAAGAACGGACTGTTATCTATGATCTCTTTTCCCTCAGCTTGCCCGCTCAATGGGCGCGCCTGGACTCGAACCAGGGGCCTCTGCCTTGTAAGGGCAGCGCTCTCGCCAGCTGAGCTACGCGCCCGACCTCTGTCAGACCTGCCTGCGCCGATCGCTGGCCGTCGCCGGACCCGTCAGAGGATGATACCCAACGGGATGAGACCGACGTAGGCAACGACGAGCAGGACAGGCGCGATAACCGTCGACAGCACCGGCGAGCTGCTGGCAAGTGCCACATAGCCGATCACGAGAAGCACCGCCGCAGCGCCGAGCAGCACCCAGTTCAACCGGGTAAACTGCAGCGCCTTCGGCTCACCACCCGTTGTCCCGGCCATCGACGCGCCTCCCTGAACCTCTGCCCTCTATGTTCAGCGGACCGTCTTAGCCCGCAAAGACATATCTAACGGGATTACCTTTTGACGTGAACGGCCTCAAACCTATTCGTTTGTCCGGCCTCCGTCAATCGCGCCATTCATGTAACCCTGCACACCGTACTCACCTGGCGGCTCGTCAGACACGTCGTCCTCACGGCTTCGCGCGACCAGTGCCGCAAGCTTGCGGCGGTCCCTTCTCTTCTTCAAGTACCCCGCCACGATCAAAATGATCGTTAGCGCGGTCCAGTACACAGCCGTTTGGGCCAGGACCAGTAACCAGCCGAATCGGCTCGCCACGTCCCTTCGCCACATCTGCTCGAACTGACCCAGCGTCAAGCCGTAGGTCCGACGAATCGAGGAGTCCAGGCTGCCGGACTCGTGCCAGCGCTCGAGTAGGCGACGGAAGCCCGCATCGCCGCCTAAACGGTAGAGATATTCGACCGCTGTATAGGACAGCAGGTAGGCGTGTTCCGCGCTCAGCCGCTGGCCCCGGAATGTGAGGCTGAGCGATTCGAGAGAAGGCAGCCGGCCTGCCAGGATGGCCAAACGTAGAGTCCAGGCGTTGTCAGCGCTCCAGCTGCCCGCAGCCAGCTGGGCGTAACCCTCATGGAACCAACGAGGGACTCTCGCGCCCAAGTAGCGGCCTACGGCGACATGTGCCAGTTCGTGGCGAGCCACGGTGACCAAGGGGAGGCCGCCGGCGCGTGGTCCGAATGTGGGTAGCACGATCACGTCACCTTCGGGAAAGGCGATACCGCCACTCCAATCCGGCACGCCGGGGGCGAGCGAGTCGAACACTTCTTGGCTGGGAGCCAGGTAGATGATGATCTCGCCACCAGATAGGATCGTATCGGGTAGGCCGGGTAGCTGCGCCGGGTCACCCACGGCCTCGCTGAGCGCGACGGCAGCTGCCTGCTGTCCGGGCCAGTAAACGAAGGACAGCGCGCCGGAGCTAACCGTCTCCTGGGAGCTGAGTGGTGCGGGGATGATCGGGTGGGTCAAAGCCAGAAACAGCAGAGCGCACGCGAGGCGAAGCCTACTCCTTGGCCTTCTTCTTGGCGCGACCGCCAGATTTCTTCTTGGGCTTGCCGCCCGGTTTCTTCGGCTTGTCAGTCTCGTCACCCGCGGTCTTTAGCATCTTGTTCAGGGCGATGCGTTCCTTGGAAGTCAGAATCTCGTCCAGATTCAGTAGGATAAGCAAGCGACCCTGATCTTCGGCAATACCCTCGAGGTACTTGCCCGCCAGCCCTTTGAATATCTCCGGCGCTGGGCTCACCGAATCGCGCTGAAGCTTGGCGACCCCCGGCACCTCGTCGACCACCAAGGCGACCTGGCCGTCTCCCGCAGCGACGACGAGGAGAGCGCCGGCGGAATGCGTCGGTTTATCTGGAACACTGAAGCGCTTGCGCATGTCGATCACGGGCACTATGGAGTCGCGAACCGCGACGACGCCCTCGACGAAGGCCGGTGCGTTCGGGATGACCCGAATGTCCGGCTTCTTGAGGACACGCTGGACCCTCATTACATCGACGCCGAACTCCTCACCGCCCACTCGGAAGGCGACCACCTGGATCGGTTCCGCAGCCGCCTGATGCTCTTCCATTTGTGCCCCTTCCTTACCCAAGAGCTCCGCCCGCGACGCCAGTAGCACGCCTGGATCGATAAAGCGCACCAGCTCGCCATCCAGTTCGATGACAGCATCCCCGCGGCGACCCGGTCCGACGCGGCGGTCCAGCGCGAAGACCCCGTCAAAGCCCTCGACGCGGAGACCCAGGTAGCCCCGGTCCCGGCCGAGGACGAGTAGTACTGACGATGCGGCGCTCGAATCCAGCCGAGCGGCGCCCTCGACGGTGTCCGCCAGCTCGACGACCGGCACCCAGTGGCCCCGCACGCTCGCAAGGCCAAGCCGACCTCCAGCGGTCGTCGGCACGGTGTCGGTGATCGGTCCGACTTCGACGCACTCAGCGACGACATCGGCGGGCAGAGCATAGCGCTCATCGCCGACGCGAAAGGTGACAACGCTATCCACGAGATCGATCGGCCTCGAGCGAAGCCATCGAGGCCAGACATTCCAGAATCGCGCCCGGGATTTCGTCGAGCGGCAGCACGCGCTCCGCCGCCCCCTGTTCGACCGCCCGGCCCGGCATGCCGTACACCACACTGCTCGCTCGGTCCTGAACCAGCGTCCGTCCGC
>JBDHAI010000058.1:0-14560 GCA_039588155.1 Gemmatimonadota bacterium
GGCATCTCACAACAGGACATTTACAACGCCTTGCAGGCGAAGAACCTGCCTGTCGATGCCGGACGCGTGGAGCTGGGCTTCGAGTACATCGCCATCAACCCCACCGGCGAGTTTCAGTCCGAAGAGGAATTCGGAGACCTACTGATCGGGAGCCGAAGCGGCGGCGATCAGCTCGTCTACCTGCGAGACATCGCGACGATTCGCCGGGGATACGAGGACCCGCCGAGCCAGTTGCTCCGTTACGATGGCACGCCGGCCATCGCCATCGGAATCTCCACCGTCAGCGGCGGGAACGTCGTCACTATGGGCGAGGGGATTCAGCGGCGGCTGCAACAGCTCGAGCCGCTCACGCCCATCGGGATGGAGTTGCATCCCGTCTCCATGCAGTCCGATGCCGTGACGGCAGCCATCAACAGTTTCATGATCAACCTCCTCGAGGCCGTGGCCATAGTCTTCGTCGTCCTCATACTGTTTATGGGGCTTCGCAGCGGGCTGATCATAGGCGGCATCCTGTTTCTGACCATCGCCGGGACTTTCCTGCTGATGGACATGCAGGGAGTGATTCTCGAACGGATCTCATTGGGCGCGCTGATCATCGCTCTGGGGATGCTGGTCGACAACGCCATCGTCGTCATCGACGGGATGCAGGTGCGGATCGAAGGTGGCATGGACCGCATCAAATCGGCCAGCGAGGTCGTCAGCCAAAACGCGATGCCGTTGCTGGGCGCCACGATTGTCGCCGTACTCGCGTTCGCCGCTATCGGCACCTCGCAGGACTCGACCGGCGAGTACTGCCGCTCGCTGTTCACAGTGATCCTGATCTCTCTGATGCTGAGCTGGCTGACCGCCGTCACCACCACCCCCCTCGTCGGCGTCAAATTTCTCAAAGGGAAGAAGGAGAAGAAGGAAGGAGAATCCGACGACCCCTACGCCGGAAAGGTCTATCAGCTCTACCGACGTGGCTTGCTGTCAGCAATAAGGCACCGCTGGGCGACAGTGGCTGTCGTCGTGGGCCTGTTCTTCGTCTCGCTCTGGGGCTTCGGAAACGTCAAGCAGCTTTTCTTCCCCAACTCGACTCGCCCTCAGTTCTTCGTCGACATCTGGCAGCCGGAGGGCACGCATATCCGCGACACGGAGGCCGAAATGGCCCGGGCTGAGGAGTACCTCCTCGGCCTCGATGGGGTGACTCACGTGAGCACGGCCATCGGCGGTGGCGACCTGCGGTTCCTCCTGGTCTACACGCCCAACTCGGCCAGCTCCGCCTTCAGCGTTCTGTTCGTCGATGTGGATAACTACAAGATCATCGACCAGTTACAGGCGCAGGCCCAGCGCGAGCTGCCGGAAGTACTGCCGGAGGCGATCATCAACGTGCGCAAATTCCGACTCGGGCCCGGTGAAGGCGGACAGATCCAGCTACGAATCAGCGGTCCCGACGGCGACGAGCTTCGCCGCATGACTACGACCGTCATGGAGATCATGCGGGAAGAGGGGGCCAAGGGGATTCGCGACGAATGGCGGGAAAAGGTCAAAGTCGTGCGGCCGCTCATGGCCGAAGCCCAGGCCCGCCAGCTGGGCATCGACCGCCCCATGCTGGCGACTCAACTGCAGGCAGCTTTTCAGGGGACCCAAACGGGTGTCTATCGCGAGCGGGACGAGTTATTGCCCATCGTGGCGCGGGCGCCCGAGAACGAGCGCGTCAACATGGACAACATCCGGGACCTGCAGATCTGGAGTCCGGCTGCCGGTCGCAATGTCCCCGTGAGACAGCTACTGACCGGCTTCTCGACCGAGTACGAGGACGCTACGATCTTTCGCTGGAATCGCACGAAGACGATACGCATCCACTGCGACCCCGACGGCGAGCTGGCGAGCGAATTGATGGGTCGCATCAAACCGCGAATCGAGACGACCCTGGGAGCGGATCTGGCCGCCTATTATGGCAATGACTACGGCTCGCAGGAGGACATGTACGCTGGCTACACCGCCGCCACTATCCCCATTAAGGAGATGGACCAGATCCCACTCGTCGGCCGGCCCGAGTACTTCCTCGCCTGGGGAGGCGAAGCTGAGGACCAGGCGCGCGCTCAAGCATCCTTGGCAGCATCATTGCCCGTCTTCTTTGGGATGATGGTGCTGATCGTGATCTTCCTATTCAACGCCTTCCGTCAGCCGCTAATCATTTTCTTGACCGTACCCCTCGCCATTATCGGGGTCTCTGGAGGCTTGCTATCCTTCAGCCAGCCGTTCGGATTCATGGCGCTGCTGGGGTTCCTGAGCTTGACGGGAATGCTGATCAAGAACTCCATCGTTTTGATCGAGGAGATCAATCGACAGATCGCGGAAGGTGTGGATCGTTTCAAGGCCGTCGTCGACTCGGGGGTTAGCCGGATGCGCCCGGTTTCGATGGCGGCCGCCACGACCATACTCGGTATGATCCCGCTCTTGCAGGATGCGTTCTTCGTGGCGATGGCGGTGACGATCATGGCGGGACTCTTGGTGGCCACCATCCTGACGCTGATCGTCGTCCCTGTTTTGTACGCTATCTTCTTCCGCATCCCTTACGGCGGAGCGCGCCACGCTCAATGGGCTGTGCCTTCTAGCCTTCCACAGAACCCTTGGAGCCCCTTCGGCGAAGCGCGGCCAGGTGAATAGCCCGCAACCAGCGCGCTGCCCTTAGGAAACACGGTCGCGCTAGATGCGATCGATTTTGGATCCCGGAGGATCTCCAGCATCGTGGGCGCTCAACAGCCCCGCCGCGACGATCATCAAGGGCTACGGGTTGCGCATTGCCCTCTTCGTCCACTACAACAACAGACCACCGGAGGGTCGTGAAAGACACGACCCAGAGTTCACGACAGCGCAGTCGTACTCGATAGGCAAGTAGCACGGAGAGCGAGGCCGATAACATGACGGATCTCAGCGGAACGGTCTGCGTCGTCACCGGCGCGAACTCCGGTGTCGGAAAATCGGCGACTACACTCCTCGCCGCGCGCGGCGCCTCCGTGCACATGATCTGCCGCAATCCTCGCAAAGGCGAGGCGGCTCTAGCGGAGATTCAGCGCAAGGCGAAGAGCTCGGCCGTGTTCCTCCACATAGCCGACCTCTCTTCCCTGGCCGCGGTACGCACGGTCGCGAGGGAACTGACGGAACTGGGTCGGATCGATTTGCTGGTGAACAACGCAGGGGTGTACCGGGCGCGGCGCGAGATCAGCGAAGACGGCTTCGAGATGACCATGGCCGTCAACCACCTCGCGCATTTCCTGCTTACACAATTGCTCTTCAATCGAATCGCGAAAGCAAGCGGTCAAGTCATCAACGTCAGCTCGGAAGGACACCGCAGCGGCGACCTGAGAGGGGCGCCGTTGGAGAGCATAGTCCGCGGCGAGGGGCGCTACAGCGGCATGAAGGCCTACTCTGACTCGAAGCTGGCCAACGTGCTGTTCACGGTCGAGCTGGCCCGCAGGCACGGCGGCGATGGGATCACCACGAACGCCGTGCATCCCGGCGTGCTCTCAACGCGCATCTGGAATCAGAACGTCGACCCACTGAGCCTGTTCATGCGGCTTTTTAAGCCATTCATGGGCCGGCCGAGGCGCGGCGGCAAGGCGATCCTCCGTCTCGCCAGCGATCCGGACCTGGCAGGTGTGACCGGGAAGTACTTCAGGGTACTCTTAGAAACAATGCCGGGTAAAATGGCACACGATCGGGCACTGGCATCGGAACTCTGGGACTTGTGCGCGAGTCTGACGGGTTCGTAATACTGTTCGCCGCTAAATGAAGCGCCGTGCCGCCGCTTCCCTTTTGCCCCCGAATTCACGCGCCGTTGTATCTACTACTTAATCTTGAAGGCGTAGCGTACCATTAGTAGCAACACCTGGTTCTTTACGTCGGCGGCCGAATTCTCGAACGCGCTCGAAAATCCGTAGACGTAACGAACGTCGAGCGACAGGTAGTTACCGGCGCGCCCAGACGGCCAGTATTGTACCCCGAGGCCGAAGGGCCAGGCGAACTCGGTACTCTTCGGGCCAATATCGTCCTCGCTGTCCTTACAGGAGACCGAAGATCCGTCCGACGATTTGAGGTTGCACGATACATTGAAGCCGATGGAGATGCCGGTGTAGAAGGCCACGCTGCAGTCATAGGATAGGTGTAGCGGCACCAATGGCGCTGGGAACATTCTGCACACCCTTCTGCGTGTAAAGGGCGTCCACCTTGACCGCGAAGTTCCGCTTGTAATAGGCCTCGAATGTCGCGCCGCCCACGAAACCCCATTTGTAGCTGCGTGCCCTTTCGCTGGATTCGAGGAAATCACCTCGTAGACCCGAGTAGGCTCCGCCAGCGGTCACCCCGAGGAACAGTGAGCCCGCCTCTTGAGCCTTGGCGGGCGTCGCCGCGAGCCCCGCGATCAAGGCGGCAGCAAGAGCCATTCGTATTCGATTCATCGCTCCCTCCGTTTGTGAGCCTCTTTAAGTCAGCAACAGAAGCGCCGCGAAGATGGCAACCGCGGCGATGCCCCAGACATAAGAGAACTGGACCCAACGCGCATACTCGTGAGCCAGTGGACTCTCGCCGAGCTTACCCATCTCGTCGGCGACGCGTTGCATGCCCTCCGGGTCGGTCGGCGAGCCCTCCGACGCTTGAACGACGCGAGTGCGCTCGTCTTCCATCTGCTTGCCAATGCCACTGGCTCGACCCGCGCAGAACGCCGACGTGAGCGCGGTAAACACACTGAAGAAGCCGAGGATGATCTGCATGTCTGCGATCCTCTAGTCGCGGGATAACGTTACCTGCCCGGGTCGGACCGGACCAACAGCTGTTCTCGATCGACGACGTTTCCGTGATGGATGACCATAAAGATCCGCTGAGTGTTGCGGATGTCCTCGATCGGCGAAGCCTCCAGTATCACCAGATTCGCCTCGGCGCCCGGACCCACACCGTAGTCGCGCCCGAGGAACTCACCCGCTTTCGTGGTGGAAGCCGCCAGCGCCTGCCAGGGAGTCAGGCCTGCCGCCACGAGTTTCAGGAGCTCCCGATGAATCGAGTAACCCTGAATGGTGCCCCAATTGCCGGAGTCCGTGCCGCTAAGGATCACGACGCCGGCATCGGACATCGCCTTGACCGAGGCGAGAACGAGCGCCGTACGCGCCGCTTGTCGCTCCCGGCGTTCCGCCGCATGCTCGACGACTTCTTCGCTGCGGTACGCCGCGATGATGTCGTCGGTCGTCAATTCGACTGCCAGCGGGTTGTCGAGCACCGAGCGATCGGCGATGAAATCGGCCCGGTCCGTCTCGACGGCCAGGGTCGGGATGCTGTAGACTCCGCGTGCCGCCATCGAGCGTGCGAGGTCTTCAGGAATCGGACCGTCATCGGGAACGTGTGTCACGGCGGATGCGCCGACTTCGACAGCATCTCTCACGTCATTCCAGGTGTTGACGTGGATCACCGTCCTTAGCTCGAGCGCTGTCGCGGTGGCGACGGCCGCCGCCAGGGTCTCTTTATCGATGGAGGGCATCCGGCCGGTCGGCGCATAGACGATCTTCACGACATCGGGTCGCTTTTGCGCCAGATCCGCCACGACCTCCTGCGCCTCCTGCGGCGAATCCATGACGCGAGTCGGCGTGCCGTATTCTGTGCAGTGGCCCTTGGTGGCCGTCAGACAAGAGAGGCTGGCGAACAGGTCGGCACCCCCCGCTTCTCCGGCGCGCTGCCGCTCGCGCAGTTGGTACAGCGATTCCTCGTTCCCGAATAGATCGAGGAAGCCGGCAACGCCAGCATAGAGCATGCGCTGGGCAACGACGGCCGTTCCGGGCGCATCGAAGGCATCGCCAGGGGCCATGTTCCCATAGGCGTGCGTGTGCAGATCGTTCAAGCCGGGGATCACCCACCGACCCCCGAGATCGAGCGTTGCACCCGCGAAGCCGGCGGGCGCCTCTTCCGGGCTCCCCGCGATGACCCCATCGATGATCAGCAGATTGCCCGGCCGCACCTCTTGGGCGGCGGGGTCGACGATTCGGCCGTTGGTGAGGAACAGCTGTTGGGCTGTCGCCTGTTGGCCTGTGCTGGCGAGGCCTAGCACGAGCCAGGTAAGAGACCGCTTCATCAATGCGCTCCAGTCGACAGTTGGCGTTGTTTGCGTTGGCCGCAGAAGATGTCGATTCCGAGTGCGCTCGTCGAGCCCCCCCCGGGAAAAACCGATACAGAACCGAGAGCGCTCGAGAACTGCGTCAAGTGGTCGTCCGGCCGGGTTGAGAATCCTTCCAGCAAGTGCTAGTCTCTCGCCGCGCTCGCTCGGCCCGACGCTCGTCGCTCTGACGATTCTCTTTCTGGGAGGACAACCGTGAGACTTAGGCTCTACCTCTTCGCCACCGTTTTCGCCCCCCTTCTCGCGTTCTCTTTCAGCTGGCCTGAAGAGATTCTGGCGCAAACCTCCTACGCGACAGCGCCGGCACCCCATCGATTCGCCTATGCCATAGAACAGGCTCGGACTCTTGTCAACGCGATAATGGAGGCTTCCGGCACCCCAGGCATGTCCGTGGCGGTCGGAGTCGACGGCCGCGTCGTGTGGTCCGAGGGCTTCGGCTACGCCGATGTTGAGAACCGCTCTCCCGTCTTGGAGGCGACGCGCTTTCGCATCGGCAGCGTATCCAAACCGCTGACCGCGGCGGCGCTGGCTCAATTGCTGGAGGCCGGCCGAGTCGACCTGGACGCTCCGGTCCAGCGCTACGTGCCGTCCTTCCCCGAGAAACGTTGGCCGATAACGACCCGCCAGCTCGCCGGCCACCTCTCCGGCATCCGACATTACAATGGTGACGAATTCCTGAACGGCAGACGCTACGATACGGTCGTGGAAGGTTTGGAGATCTTCCAGGACGACACCCTCCTGTTCGAGCCCGGCGCGCGTTATAGCTATTCGAGCTACGCCTGGAACTTGATCAGTGCCGTGGTCGAAGGCGCTTCCGGGGAGGATTTTCTCACATATATGCAGGAGAACGTATTCCGTCCGCTCGAGCTCGAGGCTACAGTCGCCGACCATACCGACAGCATCATCCCACACCGGACCCGCTACTATCAGCGTCAGCCGGACGGCCGCGTGCTCAACGCGCCCTACGTGGACAATAGCTACAAGTGGGCGGGTGGCGGATTCCTCTCGACCCCGGCCGATCTGGTGCGCTTCGGCATGGCCCACATGCATGACGGCTTTCTGAATCCGGAAACGCTGACAACTCTCTGGACGTCCCAGCGGACCCGCGACGGCGAAGAGACCGGCTACGGCATCGGCTGGAGAGTCGGCACCGACCGGGAGGGCCGCCGGATTGTCTCCCACGGCGGCGGATCGGTAGGTGGAACGACTTTCTTGCTTCTCTTCCCCGACGACGGATTGGCGATTGCGACGGTCGGTAATATGTCGCAGGCACCGAACAGCTTGACCAACGCCTGGGCCCTGGCCGATGGGTTTCTCAACCCACCCGCCGACGAGGCCGCGCCAATATCGCCGACCGACGTCTCTGGGAGCTTTCGGTGCACCGTCACCGCTCGCGGCGAGGATTTCGCCACGCAGACCTTCAAACTGGGAGGCGAACCCGGCGAATACTGGGGATGGAGCGAATGGGAGATCCTGGAAGACGGCCAAAGCGGTCGAGAACGCGTCGTCGCTTCGTACGCCGACCCGGAGCAGATTCGGATCATCACGGTCGGCGAGCGCGGATACGTGAGCTACTACTGGTTGAGAGCGGACGGCGATGGGCTGAGCGGCGAATGGCTCAGCGGCGGCCGGGGCGAGATGAGCTGCACGAAGGCCTGACGACACGACGCGCCCAATATGTGACGTAAGGCTACACACAAGTCCGCCCGTCTGCCAAGAGCGAGGCGGAATACGGAAACCCTAAGGCTCGACTCGGGTATGGAATGTGCCACCCAGCCTCCACAGCAGCAGCTTTGTTCAAGCCTCGGACCGCGTTCCACGGCCGCAGTGCGGCGCTCGGAGTCAAGCTCGCAGTCGTGTTTGCGCTGACCGATCGAGCGCGGCCCGGCGGTTGTATCGGTCAACCGTGTTAAAGAGATTGCGAGCGGGCTAGCGATGCGCTATTACCGGTGTGCTCGCTGATTGGCGACGCTGCCCTTTTCAACCGGCGAGGAGAGATTCGACTAATGGAGAGCTCCGCGATCAAAGTCTCTGCCGCCGCCCCCGCCGTACGGACGGCCCGCAAAGAGACGTTCCTCGGGAGTACAGTCGGAAAGAAGGTGGTGATGGCGGCAACCGGCGTGGTTCTCGTCGGTTTCGTAATCGGCCACATGGTTGGGAATTTGCAGGTCTACCTCGGTGCGGAGGCGCTCAATCACTACGGCGAGTTGCTGCGGGAACTTCTCCACGGCAGCTTCATCTGGATATTCCGCGCAGTCATACTGGTCTCGGTGGCGCTTCATATCTGGGCCGCCACGGCGCTGACGTTGGGGAGCTGGGCCGCGCGGCCGATCGGCTACAAGCGACGCCCGCAGTACGGCGAGTCGACCTATGCCTCACGCACCATGCGCTGGGGCGGACCCATACTGCTGATCTTCATCATCTACCACCTGCTCCACCTGACCACGGGCCAGGCGCACGCATCGTTCGTGCAGGGCGATGTCTACAACAACGTCATCGCCGGGTTCAGCGTTTGGTGGGTGTCGGCCTTCTACATCTTCGCGATGCTCGTCCTGGGTTTCCACCTCTGGCACGGGGTATGGAGCATGCTGCAGACGCTGGGGCTCAGTCACCCGAGCTACAACCGACTTCGAACGGCCATCGCCTGGCTGGTGACGCTGGTGGTCGTGCTGGGTAACATCTCGATCCCGGTGGCGGTGCTCACCGGCTTCGTCAGCTGAGGGAGGCCGCCATGGAACTGAACGCCAAGATCCCCTCGGGGCCGATCGAGCAGAAGTGGGAAAAGCACCGCTTCGACATGAAGCTGGTGAACCCGGCCAACAAGCGGAAGTACAGCATCATCATGGTCGGCTCGGGCCTCGCCGGTGGTGCGGGTGCCGCCTCGTTGGCCGAGTTGGGCTACAACGTCAAGTGCTATTGTTATCAGGACAGCCCCAGGCGCGCGCATTCGATCGCCGCTCAGGGCGGCATAAATGCCGCCAAGAACTATCAGAACGATGGCGACAGCATCTACCGGCTGTTTTACGACACGGTGAAAGGCGGCGACTACCGCTCGCGCGAAGCCAACGTTTACCGGCTGGCCGAGCTGAGCGTGAACATCATCGACCAGTGCGTCGCGCAGGGCGTACCCTTCGCCCGAGAGTACGGCGGCCTGCTGGACAACCGCTCGTTCGGTGGCGCCCAGGTATCGCGGACCTTCTACGCACGCGGCCAGACGGGCCAGCAGCTGCTGCTGGGCGCCTACCAGGCGTTGGAGCGCCAGATCGGCAAGGGCCAGGTACAGATGTTCTCGCGTCACGAGATGCTGGACGTGATCGTCATCGACGGCCGGGCACGCGGCATCGTGGTTCGCGACATGGTGAGCGGCGAGCTGGATGTTCACTTTGCGGATGCCGTCGTGCTGGCGACGGGCGGCTACGGCAACGTTTTCTTCCTGGCGACCTATGCGAAGGGCGCCAACGGCACGGCGATCTGGCGAGCCTACAAGAAGGGCGCGGCGTTCGCCAATCCGTGCTTCACGCAGATCCACCCGACCTGCATTCCGGTGTCGGGCGAGTACCAGTCCAAGCTGACACTGATGAGCGAGTCACTGCGCAACGACGGCCGCATCTGGGTACCGAAGGCGGTGGGCGACAAGCGCGCGCCGGGTGAAATACCCGAGGACGAGCGCGACTACTACCTGGAGCGGATCTATCCCAGCTTCGGCAACCTGGCGCCGCGGGACGTGTCTTCGCGGGCGGCGAAGCGAGTGGTCGACGAAGGGCATGGAGTCGGTCCGACGGGCGTAGGCGTCTACCTGGACTTCGCCGATGCGATCAGCCGTCTAGGCGAAGACGTAATCCGCGAACGTTACGGCAACCTGTTCGAGATGTACGAGCGAATCACCGACGAGAATCCGTACCAGGTGCCGATGCGCATCTATCCAGCGACCCACTACACGATGGGAGGGCTGTGGGTCGACTACAACCTGGAGAGCACGATCCCCGGCCTCTTCGTGGCGGGTGAAGCGAACTTCTCGGACCACGGCGCCAACCGGCTCGGCGCCAGCGCGCTGATGCAGGGCCTGGCCGACGGCTACTTCGTGATTCCCTACACACTGGGCAACTATCTGGCGAGCACGAAGTTCGAGCCCGTGCGCGAGGACCATCCGGAGGCGATCATCGCAGTCACCCAAACGGAAGAGCGCATCCGGCGCCTGCTTTCCATCAACGGCAAGCGCACGGTGTTGGAGTTCCATCGCGATCTCGGCAAGATCATGTGGGAACGTTGTGGCATGAGCCGAACGCGGGAGAGTCTCGAGGCTGCTTTGGAGGAGATCCCGGCCCTGCGAGAGGAATTCTGGGAGAACGCCATCGTTCCGGGAGTGAACGAAGAGCTCAACCAGTCGTTGGAATATGCGGGCCGCGTCGCGGACTTCCTCGAGATCGGGGAGCTCATGTGCCTCGACGCCCTGGAGCGCGAAGAGTCCTGTGGTGCTCACTTCCGCGAGGAATACCAGACGGAAGAGGGCGAAGCGCTGCGCGACGATGAGAATTGCTCACACGTGGCCGCCTGGGAGTACACGGGTGAGGACAGCAAACCGAAGCGCAACATCGAGCCCTTGGAGTTTGAGTACGTGGCCCTGGCAACGCGGAGTTACAAATAATGAACCTCACACTACACGTTTGGCGACAGACGGATGCGGGTTCGAAGGGCCACTTCGTGAAGTATGGGGCCCCGGATATCAGCGAGGACATGTCCTTCCTGGAGATGCTCGACGTCGTCAACGAGCGCCTCATCCTTCAGGGGGAGGACCCGATCGCCTTCGATCACGACTGTCGTGAGGGGATCTGTGGTACCTGCGGCGTCGTGGTCAACGGGCGCGCCCACGGTCCCCGCGAGCGAACGACGTGCTGTCAGCTCCATATGCGCAGCTTCAAGGACGGCGACAAGATCTGGATCGAGCCCTGGCGGGCGAGGGCCTTCCCTGTGGTCAGAGACCTGATCGTGGATCGCGGCGCCTTCGACCGCATCATCGCAGCCGGTGGCTACGTCAGCGCGCCCACCGGATCGGCGCCCGACGGCAACGCGATACCGATCCCCAAGGAAAACGCCGACCTCGCCATGGATGCCGCGGCCTGCATAGGCTGCGGGGCCTGTGTCGCCGCTTGCCCGAACGCCTCGGCCATGCTCTTCACCGCCGCCAAGGTCGCGCAGTTCTCACAACTGCCGCAGGGCCAGCCCGAACGCTACCTGCGGGTCAAGAAGATGGTGCAGCAGATGGACCTGGAGGGATTCGGCAACTGCACGAACCACGGCGAGTGCACGGTGGTCTGCCCCAAGTCGATCAGCCAGGAAAACATCGCCCAGCTCAACCGCGATTTCATCAAGTCGTCGATCATCGCAGATCGCCGGCCCGAGGGCGCGGTCGCGGGTTAGGCGAATAGCAGCTGGAAACGCCCATGCGTCGGCGCCCGTAGGGTTAGCTAGCGGGCGCCGCATCAGCCACGCTGACGAGATGAACGACAGACCGCCTGAAAGCCTGGGACGGGAAATTCTGCGGCGGCGTATCCCTCAGGTCGTCGGAGTCTACCTGGCGGCAGGTTGGGGGCTACTCGAATTCACCGACTGGGCGGTCAATCGATTCGATTGGGCCACTCCCATCACCGACCTTGTGGTGGGGGGGTGGTTGCTGCTGCTTCCCCTCGTCCTGGTCGCCGCCTGGCGTTTGGGTCGACCGCGTGGGCAGCCGCAGATCGTTCCCTCCACAGAAACCCCGAGATCGGTGGCTGTTCTCCCCTTCGCGAACTGGAGCGAAAGTCCTGACAACGAGTATCTCAGCGACGGAATCACCGACGAGATCATCAACGCGCTGACCCGGGTCGAAGGCCTCAAGGTAGTATCCCGTACCACGGCTTTCGCCTACAAGGGTCGAAGCGAGGACGTGCGCGCCATCGGGCGCGAGCTGAACGTCGGGTCGGTGCTCGAAGGCAGCGTCAAACTCGCGGGAAACAGGCTGCGGATCACCACTCAGCTGGTGGACGTGGACCGCGGCTTCCATCTCTGGTCCGAGCACTATGACCGGGAGTTGGAGGACCTCTTCGCCATCGAGGACGAGATCGCGGAAAACGTCGTGCGCGCCCTGCGTCTGATCCTACGAGAGGACCAGCCGCGCACCCCCAGCGAGCTGCAAACGACAGACGTCAGAGCGTACGAATACTACCTGCGCGGCCGGCAGTTCTTTCACCAGTGGCGGCGAAAGAGCCTCGAGTACGCTATGGAGATGTACCGGCGTGCCATCGAGCTCGACCCAGAATACGCGCTGGCCTACACCGGCGTCGCCAACGCCGGTGGTCTTCACTACATGTACTACCCGACCACCGATACGCTCCTGCGGGAGGCCGACGAGGCGAGCCTCAGAGCCCTCGAGTTGGACCCCGACCTGGCGGAAGGCCATGCGGCGCGGGGGCTGGTGCTCTTCCTGATGAAACAGTTCGACGATGCCGAGAACGCGTTCCAGACAGCGATCCGTCTCGACCCCAAGCTCTTCGAAGCGCATTACTTCTACGGTCGATGTTCCTTTCAGCAGGGGCGGCTGGCCGAAGCGGCTCAAGCTTTCGAGAAGGCCTCCCAAGTGCGTGAGGATTACCAGGCGGCGTTTTTCGCCGCTCAATCGCGCGAAGCCTTGGGTGAGGAAGCCAAGGCAGGAGCGGGATACCGCCGGGCTCTCGAGCTCACCCAGAAGCACATGGAGCTGAACCCCGACGACCCGCGTGCCGCCACCATGCGCGCCGTCTCATCATGTCGGCTGGGACAGAGAGAAGAGGGTGTGGTCTGGGCCGAGAGAGCCGTCGCCATCGACCCCGAGGATGCCGGCGTCTGCTACAACGTGGCGTGCCTCTATGCCCTGGAAGGGATGACCGACAAGGCGATCCACTCGCTCGAGCGAGCGGCCAGAGTCGGGTTCGGGAACCGGGATTGGATAGCGAACGACCCCGATCTCGAGTCACTGCGAGGCCACCCTCGTTTCGAGGCCCTCCTCGAAAGCATGTGAAGGTGGTCTAGCGTATCTATTATTAATTAGACAGTTGCGATCTTGTAGCTCGAGTATAACTTCACACAGAGTGGTGACCTTGACAGGCGACACCATTTGGGGCTGCGTTAGATAGGCCCTGCTTCCCCGCTTCGAGACGGCCCAGCGGCCGCCCTCCCCGTCCACCAAATATCCTCATGCACCGGGAGGGGTCTGTGAAGAAAGTCCTGGTCTTCCTCGTGATCATCGGCGGCCTGGCCATGCTGGAGCCCCGCAGTCGGGAAAAGATCTTCTCGTTCTTCCCGGCCTTGAGTGCGGCGACGCATCAACGGTCGGCCGAGCGAGCCGTCAAGCTGATCGCGCTCGACGTTCAACAGTCCGCCGAAGAAACAGGCGTCTACCCCCACCCAAACGCGTTCGCGGAATGGCTTGAACGCTCGGACCAGAAGCGCAACGATCCCTGGGGCTCATTGTACTATATCGAGCTCTATCCGGATTCGTTTGTGGTTGGGTCGCCGGGCCCAGACAGCCGAACGCGCAGCGGCGACGACGTCCGCCTAGCGAAGTTACGCGGCCCCAACGCCGAAAGGCTACAACCGGGCTACTCGCCGCCCGCGCCGCCCCCTTCCGGCGTCAAGGCATCCGCCATTCGAGGTGCCAAGAAGGCCGCGACCCGGGAAAAGAACTAGCCCGGGGATTCGAAGGCCCGCCTGATTGTCTCTATCCACCCGCATCACGGCTTAGAGCACGCGAAACCCGCGGTCGACGGTTCTCGTAGTCGGGTATGATCATGGCCATCTACCCGAATCGAGGGCTGCGGGGCTGCCGGCGTGTGCCTTGCCGGAGCGAGGCGCGTGTATATCTTGTTGCAGCCCACAAACAGCCCACCATCGCTTTGTCTTTTCCAATATCACACTGGAGGTACGCATGAATCGCATCCGGCTCTTAATCCCCGCCGCAGTCTTGCTCGCTGCGTGCGCGGAGCCTCAGCCGCCGGTAATCGACCTGGCCCAGTTCTTCGACAACCCCGAGATCGCGGGCGCCCAGATCTCGCCCGACGGCGAGTGGATGTCGTACCTGAAACCGTACGAGGACAAGCTCAATATCTACGTCAAGCGCTTCGGCTCCGACGAGGAGCGGTTGATGACGACCGACACGGTCCGGCCCGTCCGGGGCTACTTCTGGGCGATCGACAGCGAGAAGCTGCTCTACGTACAGGATAAAGGCGGCAACGAGAATTTCCATATCTATGCCGTTCCGCTGGAAGGTGAGGGCACTCCCGAGGCGACCGATCTCACACCCTATGAGGGCGTTCGCGCGGTCATCTTCGACGTGCCACGGGAGCTGCCGGACCAGATCTTGATCGGCCTGAACAATCGGGATCCCAGCGCGTTCGATACGTACTG
>JBDHAI010000059.1:0-10365 GCA_039588155.1 Gemmatimonadota bacterium
GGGAACAAGTCCCCGGAGCGTCACCGTCCCGGCCGGTGGTTCCACCGCCACCACGTTCAGCCTAACCTGCACCTCCCCACCGCCCACTTCCACATAACCTCCCGTCATCCTCTCGCCGACGTCGGTGACCGGCAACCATCGCGCTCGCTGTTCAGTGATCTTTCTTACAACGGCCAACTTCAGGACGCGCAACAAGTTTCGTGTCGTGGCCAAATAATGACGTTTCGGCGGGGTCAACTGGGTTTGCCAACGCCGCATCACTAGCGATTATTGTTCCCGATCCGTGGCACGGATCTCGCTAACGATCACGCCCATTGTGGGCAGATCTGTGAACTTGAAAGGAATGAAGTGCGCCTAGCGACAGTTCTCTGGAGCGTTGCCGCTCTGATCTTCGTGACGGCCGAGCCGTCCGTGGCTCAGGAATCGAGTCGGCGAGGCGGTTTCTGGTGGGGGCTCGGCGTGAGTTACGGCTGGGTCCATGTGGCGTGTGATATCTGCGACTCCGATCGGGGCACGGCGCTCTCGCTGTCGCTGGCGGCGGGCGGGACCGTGAGTCGGAGCGTCGTGCTGGGTGGTGAGGTGAGCGGGTGGATGACGGGCGAAGAAGAGGTGGACGAGCTCTTGGGCTCGCTGAGCGCTGTGGCGCTCTGGTACCCGGCTCAGAACGGGTCTCTCTACTTGAAGGGTGGTTTGGGCTATGTGGGCTACCGGATCGATGACGGGGAGAACAGGCTGACGTCGAGCGGGTTCGGTCCGCTGATCGGAGGGGGTTACGAGTTCTACCTGACGCGCCACACTTCGATTCAGCCGTACCTGAACGCGATAGTCACGATACCGACCGGGAACCTGGCGTTCAACGGTGATCGGCAGGCGGAAGGTGTCAGCTTGTCGTTGGTGCAATTCGGATTGAGTGTTACCTGGCATTAGAGGAGACGACTGTATGCGTCGAGTACGAACCATCGTTTGGCGTTCGAGCTTGTTGTTGCTGGCGGGTAGCGTGACCGCCGGGTGCGAGGATGCCGCGTCGGGCCCCAGGCCGGGCGAGGCCGTGGGTTTCAGCGTGGCCTACGACAACTGGACACCTGGGGTGAACGACACGTGCACGCCCGACGTGCACAACAGATACTCGGTCGTCGGCCCGGACGGGAAGCTCTATCCGACCTGGCACCCGCCGATCGATCCGGAGAGCGGCTGCTCTTTTGGCCACGAGCACGGCCGAGATCCACGCGGCTCCGACCTCTACGGCGAGGTCGGCGACATTCCCTTCGGATACGCGAGTGAGCAGCTCGACATTTTCGAGCCTCAAGGGCAGCGGCATGAGGACCACGTGGGCCACAAGATCGAGTGGGAGAACGACGTATCGATGAGGTTCGACGGAGCGGCCGCTTCGTCTCTCCTCGAGGTCCGCTGTGATGTGCTCACGAAGTTGCACCAGGGCTCGCACTCAAAGGACGCCTTTACGAACAACCTCCACGAGATCGTCTACCACGTCCAGTGCAGCGACCGTACACAGATGCACGTGACCATGCTGACGGCGATCGGCACGCCCGGCGAATTCCGGGCGTCGTGCGATCGTGACCGGACCGTTGTCGTCGGCCCGCCGACGCCGCTCAATTCTCCCTCGGGTGGTGGGCGCAGGGCCATTCCAGATCGCGCATGCATCGAGGAGTTCCTGCTGGTGCCGGAGGGCGAGCGCTCGAACTTCAGTTCAGGTTTGAGGGAGAGCTGGGAGGTATCGGATCGGGTGAGGACGGTCGACGGACATACTCTGGCTTCGTTCAATCCGTACTTCCAGGTCTTGTTGCCGTCGCGCTATTTCGACCCCGATGCTGCGGATGGCGTAGGCCGGCCGATCGATGTCTGCTACGAGATCACGGAGAGCGGCGAGCGGGCACAGGGTGACGCTTGCGAAGAGTCGACCGGCGACGGGCAGATTGCATCTGTCCTGTTTGACGATCCCCGGTCCGCGTTCGATGGCGCCCGCCGCTTTGTCGACATCAACAGCATTCGTATCTCGAACGCGGAGGGCCCTGAGGCATGGTATTCCGATCCGATGGGTGATAATGCCCAGCTCGAGCCGTTCCCAGGCTCGATCCGTCAGGTCATCGGGCGGGTCGATAACAAGCGGGCTGCCCAGCCTTCCGGGCCGGCTGTCGGCCGAAACCGCGACTACGGGGCCGGGCAGGGCGTGCACGCGCCGAACTGAGATCCGGCGCGCTCGAGACAACGGAGCCCGTCTATCGGACGGGCTCTTTTTTGTCCGGTTCGGGCACAATCCCCGCTCTTCTGCCTCCATTGCCTCTGCGTGGGACTGGTCTCATGTTGTCCCATGACCACGGTTCTCGAAACGCGCCCCCGCGAGCGCCCGCTCGTGCCCGACCCCGAATCCGCAGCAGCAGAAGGGCCCAGACTGGTAAACGGGTCGCGAGTGGCGGTCGTCGGAGGTGGGCCAGCGGGGTCGTTCTTCGCCTATTTTCTCCTCGAGATGGCCGCTATGGTCGACCTCGAGCTCGAGGTCGACGTGTATGAGCCCCGGGATTACACCAAACCCGGGCCGGCCAGCTGCAATACTTGCGGCGGAATCATCTCGGAATCGCTGGTGCAGCTCCTGGCCACGGAAGGCATCAGCCTCCCCGACAGCGTCGTGCAGCGGGGTCTCGATTCCTACGTGCTCCACACCGCCGGAAACCCGGACGTGCACATCGATAACCCGCTGCAGGAAAAGCGGATCGCTGCGGTACACCGTGGTGCCGGACCGCGAGGAATAAGAGAAGTGAAGTGGCGCTCCTTCGATGGTTATCTGCAGGGGCTAACCGTGGAGAAGGGCGCCGAGATAGTCCAGAAGAGAGTTGACAGCGTCACCTGGGATGGCGGCAGGCCGCAAGTCAAGACGCGGGATGGTCACGTCTCCACTTATGACTTTCTGGTCGGGGCCGTCGGGGTCAACACCGCGGCCGCCAAGGCGTTCGAGGGGCTGGGCCTGAAGTACAAGCCTCCCAAGGTCACTCGGACGTATATCAGCGAGTTCTTCTTGGGGCATGAGAGCGTGGAAGAACATCTCGGCAACTCGATGCACGTCTTCTTGCTCGACCTGCCCCGTCTCAAGTTCAGCGCGCTGATTCCCAAAGGCGACTACGTGACGCTTTGCCTGCTTGGCGAGGATATCGATGCGGCTCTCGTCCAGGCGTTCCTAGACACTCCAGAAGTGCAGCGTTGTTTTCCGTCCACCTGGGAAAAGCCGGCGGACTTCTGTCATTGCTCGCCGCGTATGAACATCGAAGCTGCCGTCGAGCCTTTCTCCGATCGAGTAGTGTTCATCGGCGATTGCGGCGTGTCACGGCTGTACAAGGACGGAATTGGTGCCGCCTACCGCACGGCGAAGGCGGCGGCCGTTGCGGCCGCCTTCCAAGGGATATCGGCCGAGGACTTTCGCGCGCACTACTGGCCGGCTTGCCGCTCGCTGGATATCGACAACAAGATCGGCACAGTCGTTTTCATCGCCACCCATTTCATCCAGAGGCTGGGTTTCGCGCGCCGAGCTGTGGTGCGCATGGTCGTCGCCGAGCAGCAAAAGCGGGGCAAGAGTCGCAGGATGAGCACGGTCTTGTGGGACACCTTCACCGGCAGTGCCCCCTATCGCGACATCCTAATACGCACGATCCACCCCGTCTTCCTGGGTCGCTTCCTCTGGAACCTGGCGATCGGGTCGCTGCCGTCCCGGCGACGCACCTAGCAAGGAGAGAACATGGCAGCGCGGGCCTTGGGCAAGTCCTACAGGAACGGAGAAACGATCGTCCGCCAGGGGGAGGTGGGTGACTGCATGTATGTCATCGAGGCGGGCGAGGTGGAGGTGGTCCACGAGTCCGGGGACGAGGAAACTCGCCTGGCTGTCCTCGGGGCCGGGGACTTCTTCGGCGAGATGGCGGTCTTCGATCGCGCGCAGCGGTCGGCGACCGTTCGGGCACTTGGGGACGTGCAAGCGCTGACCATCGACAAGACGACCTTTCTCCGCCGCATCAGTCAGGACCCTACGCTGGCCTTCCGCGTCGTACAGAAGATGTCGCACCGCATCCGGGAGCTGAACGCAGAACTGGCTCGGTTCAAGGGAACGGTGAGCGGCATCGACTAGCGTCGGCAGACTATTTACGGTCGGGTGCAAAAGGACTATATGTAGAGCCCTCAGAATGCTCTGCTGCTGATTGTCTAGACGTGGTCGGGAACTCGGTGCCCGGTTTGGCAGTTTGGCTTTCTGGTAAACGACAGAAAGGTGTTCATGCGGGTTTCATTCAGAGAGGGATTGAGGGGCGCGGCCCTGTACGCGCCGCTCGTGTTGTCGGTCACCGCCTGTGCCAGCGGCAGCAAGAACATCCCGCCCCTGACTCCCGAGCCTACCGGGAGCTATACGGTTGGAAGCTTCGTCTGGTACGATCTCTTGACCGACGATGTCCCGGCGGTGTTGGGGTTTTATGGCGGACTCTTCGGTTGGGAGTTCGAGGGGGACTTCGGTGACGAGGGTGACTTCACGCTCATCACCCACGACGGCGTTCCCATCGGTGGCATCGTCTACGCGGAGCCGTTGGAGGGAGATGTCAGCCGCTCCCGCTGGATCCCATCGCTCTCGGTAGAGGACGTCGACCGCGCCGTGGAGCAGGTACGGCAGAGTGGTGGGACGGTGTACTTCGAACCCGAGGACGTCCCCGATCGCGGTAGGCTGGCAGTCGTCGGCGATCCCCAGGGCGCGATACTCGCCTTCGTCAGAACGACGAGCGGCGATCCGATCGAGGCCGATCCGCGAATTGGCGGCTGGTTGTGGACGGAGCTCTGGACCCACGACGTGGAGGCGGCCGTAGACCTTTACGGTTCGCTGGTGGACTACGAGTTCGAGATCATCGACCACCCGGTATTGGGCGACTACGGCGTGCTGAGACGCGACGGTGAGCCGCGGGCCGGAGTCAGGAAACTGCCGTGGGAGGACGTGACGCCCAACTGGCTTCCCTACGTGCGGGTCGCCGACCCCGCTGCCGTCGTAGCTGAGGTCGAGTGGCTTGGGGGAAGGGTGCTGATCGCCCCAAGCGACAGCATTCGGGCCGGCAGCGTGGCACTCATCGCCGACCCATCGGGCGGGGCGCTTGTCGTACAGCAGTGGCCGGTGGACGAAAGGACGGGTGGACAATGAGATCGCTCTCGAGGGTCCTACTAGTTTTGGCCGCGGGCTCTTTGAGCCTCTTCGTCTTCGGCTGCGGCGGCGGTGTCTCGACGGGTGTCTATGTAGGCGTAGCGGTGCCGGGACCTTATTACGGCTACCCCGGTGTGGGCGGTTACATGGGGCCTCCGCCGGTCGTGTACTACGATGATGACGACTATGCGACGCTCCAGCCCCTCGAAGAGGACGTACGTTACGGCGTGTCCATCGCAGAAGAGCCGGGCCAACAAGAGTGCGCGTCGCCGCCTCAAGGCTCGACCACTTGCGCCGCCGAGCGAAGCCGGGCTGCCCGACCGACGAAGGACGAGGTCGCGGATCAGGCGAACATCGAATAACGCGTGCCGGAGAACGGTAAGGCTGACGTTCTGTTGACGGGTCGGGAGTGATCGTGCAAGGCGAAAAACGCCTGAGCCTGGTTGACCGAATCCTGCGCTTAGTCACCGAGGTGCGGGCCGGTGAAGGTGGGACGGCCATCCTCCTCGCACTCAACATCTTCCTTGTCCTTGCAGCCTACTCTGTCATAAAGCCTGTGCGTGAGGCGCTGATCGGCGAGGGCGCCGGCCCCACCGTCAAGGCGTACATGTACGCGGCGGTCGTCGTGCTGTTGGCTCTGGTGGTGCCGCTCTACGGTCGCGTGGCCAGCCGGATGCCGAGGCGGCGGCTGATCAACCTGGTCACCGCGTTCTTTGCCGCGAACCTCGTCCTCTTCTACATCGTCTTTCGACCTCAAGTGGGCATACCGCTGTTCGCCCAGGGCGTGGTGTTCTTCCTGTGGATCAGTGTCTTCAACGTCATGGTGATCGCGCAGTTCTACGCCTTCGCCAACGACATCTATACGACCGAAGAGGGCGAGCGCCTATTTCCGGTCGTTGTGTTCGGTGCTTCGTTCGGTGCGGTGGTCGGAAGCCTGATGTCGAGGGGGGTCATTCCAACCTTTGGTGTCTACCCACCCCTGATCGTGGCTGCAGCTCTACTTATCGTCAGTCTTTTCGTCACCAACTACGTGGATTCACGTGAGCGTCGCCTCAAGGAAGCCGATCTGCCCGATGCGTTGACGACGGGAGCGGTCCCCGCGGCGTCGCAAGAGATACCTCTGGCTGATATTCGCGCGGCGCTATCTGGCGAGATCCCCGTGGAGGACGTACAGAGGACATTGACCGGCGAGATCTCCTTTGAAGAGATACGTAGGGCGCTGGAAGCAGATGAAGCGCCGGGTGAAGCGGAAGCGGACGTCAGGGCAAAACTTGACGCCACCGCGCGCGAAGTCGACCTGGCAGGTACGGAGAGCCCTTTCAAGATGGTTTTCAGCTGTCCGTATCTCCTGATGATCGGCCTCCTCGTTATGCTGCTGAACTGGGTCAACTCGGGTGGCGAGATCATCCTCACCGACGTGGTGGTCACGGCGGCCAAGAGAGCCGTTGAAACGGGCGCGGCTGGTGGTCAGACCGAGGGGCAGGTCATCGGAACGTGGTGGGCCGGATTCTTCAGCGCCGTCAATATAGTGGGTCTGTTTCTGCAGCTGTTTATCGTCTCGCGTGTCATCAAGTATCTGGGTGTCTCGAAAGCCCTACTCATCCTGCCGCTGATCTCGCTGGGCACCTATTCGCTCATCGCCTTCTACCCGGTCCTCAGGTACATACAGTGGGCGAAGGTGGCTGAGAACTCGACCGACTACTCGCTGTACAACACCACTCGCCAGATGCTCTTCCTGCCGTGCACACGGGAACAGAAGTACAAAGCCAAGCAGGTCATCGACTCGTTCTTCCATCGCGCCGGCGATGTGCTCGTGAGCGTGACGTTCTTCATCGGCACGACTCTGTTCGCGATGCAGCCCAAAGGCTTCGCCCCGCTCAACATCGGACTCGCGCTGATATGGCTGGTGCTGGCAGCGCTGATCGGGCGCGAATACAAACGGCTGACCGACTCGGGCCGGCCGCCCTGCGTCGGATAATGCGCGTCCAGTTCTGGGGCGCCGCCCGCACGGTCACCGGGTCGATGCACCTGCTGGAGGTGAACGGTCGCAAGCTTCTACTGGATTGCGGGCTGTATCAGGGCCGGCGCAAGCAGGCCTTCGAGCGCAATCGCCAGCTCCCGTTCGATGCGACCGATATCGATGCGGTCGTTCTCTCACACGCGCATATCGACCACAGCGGCAATCTGCCTTCACTGATCAGGGCGGGGTTCCGCGGCTGCGTCTATTCCACCTCAGCGACGCGTGACCTCTGCGCCTACATGCTCGTCGACTCGGCACACCTGCAGGAGAACGACGTCAAGTACGTCAATAGACGGCGAAAGAGGCAAGGCAAGAAGCTCTTCGAGCCTCTGTACACAAAAGAGGATGCGCTAGAGACATTGAAGCGGTTCCACAGCGTGGACTACGACCATCCCTTCGAGCCCTTGCCTGGCGTGACGGTTTGCTTTCGGGACGCGGGGCACATTCTCGGCTCGGCAATCGTCGTAGTCGACGCGAAGGAGAATGGCCGAAGCTCGCGCCTGATATTCAGCGGCGATGTTGGCCGTAGGGGGCTTCCGATCCTACGGGACCCCCAGATCGCCGAGGGTGCGGACCATGTCATCATGGAGAGCACCTACGGTGCGCGGGAGCACGAGACGGATGGGGACGCCGGCGAACTGTTGCGCGCCACCGTGGACGAGGTGGTGAAGCGCAGCGGCAGATTGTTGATTCCGGCCTTCGCGGTAGGGCGCACCCAAGAGATAGTCTACCGGCTGAACAAGCTGTCTGATGCCGGTGAGTTGCCCCCCATCGACATCTATGTGGACAGCCCGCTCGCCGTGAACGCCACGTCGGTCTTCAGGCTGCATCCCGAGTGCTACGACGCGGAGTATGTCGCCACCATGCACGCCGACGACGACAAGGATCCTCTGAGCTTTAGGGGGCTTCGCTATCTGCGGAGCGCCGACGAATCGAAGAAGCTCAACCACCTGAAGAAGCCTGCCGTCATCATATCGGCGTCCGGCATGTGCGAGGGCGGCCGTATTCTTCACCATCTGCGAAACCATGCCATCAGCTCCGAGTCCATCGTCCTCTTTGTAAGCTTCCAGGCCGAACATACGCTTGGGCGCAAGATCCTGACCGGGAAGAACCCCGTGTCTATCTATGGAGAAGAGGTCGAGATTCGAGCCGGCGTGCGAAAAGCGGAGGGCTACAGCGCCCACGCCGGCCGCAGCGGGCTGCTCAGGTGGGCATCGCGTGTCCAGCAGCGTGGTGATGTCAGGCAGATCTTCCTCGTGCATGGCGAAGTCGAGGCCCAGACGTCGCTCGCCGCTGGTCTGAGAGAGCAGGGTGGGGCGGAGGTGCGGATTCCCGAGCGGGGCGAGGTGTTTGAGCTTTAGTATGTCCGCAAACAAGCGGTTGGCGGCGGCCAGTGAAAAGTGAAGAGTGAAAAGTAAAAGGTGAGGTGCACCTTTCACTCTTCACTCTTCACCCTTCAGTACCCCGGCCTACGTAGCCCGCAGAACCCTGGCGGCCCGACTGTAGTCCTTCGGCTTCACCCAGAGGATCATACCGTAGCGCTTCTTTCCGGCAGCGATTGCATCGGCCGCGGTGATGTTGATCTTCTTTGCGGCAAGCTTGTCGATGTGGCGATGCACAGCGCCGATGTCGTCTTTGCCCTGTATCAGGAACCCCTTCTTGGCCTTGCTCAGCCTCCAGCCGTTTTTCTTGGCCACTCTGCGTAAGGCGGTCATGTCGTCGGGTATCAAGTCGAGTTGGGCTTTCCCACGCTTGCCGGGAAAGCCGGTATAAGCTAGTAGATCGACGCCAGCCTCTCTCAGTTCGCCGAGGACTTTCGCGCCGTGCCCTGCGCGATTCGGCACGTTGAGATACACGTAGTTGACTTTCTTCACTCGATCGGCCATCACAACCTCCTTTGCATGGTCAACGGAGAACGAAGTGCACCGCAGCAGCGATTACTGCGTGCACCCAGATATCTTGAGATCCTCTATAATATGGAGAGCGCCCGCACATGTCACGCAGTGTTTTCAACGGCCGCATTCTTGCCGGCCGGAAGCGCGTTCCGCATATTACAGCCAGCCACCTCGTCAGCACCGCGCCTGACCAACAGCCAGACAGCAGGAGGTCGCCGTATGCGCAGGATAGCGATCGTCTCGATGTTGCTGTTTGCCGTACTACCTTTCGCATTTCTAGGGACCTCCGCGTCGAATGCATCTGCACAGTCGCTGTGCGTCGACTGCCACAGCCAGGTGAACCCCGGCATCGTTGCTGACTATCAACTCAGCAAGCACAGCCAGCGGGGTGTGGACTGTGCCGTTTGCCACGGTAACCAGCATAGCTCCGCGAACGATGTCGCGAAGGCGGGCATACCGACGCCGGAAGTGTGCGGAGCGTGCCATGCCGAGCGGGTCCAGCAGTTTAAGAGCGGCAAGCATGCGGCCGCATGGGCGGCGATGAAGGCGATGCCCACGACACATGCGGCGCCGGTCGCGATGATTGAAGGCATGAAAGGCTGTGGCGGTTGCCACAAGATCGGGCTCAAGACCGAAGACGAGATCGAGCAGCTCAAAGCGGAGGGCAGCGGCTTCGGCCTGGCCTCGTGCGATGCTTGCCACACCCGGCACCTGTTTTCCGTAACCGAGGCTCGTCAGCCGCAGGCTTGCCAGACCTGCCATATGGGGTTCGACCACCCGCAGTGGGAGATGTACTCGGCCTCGAAGCACGGCGTGCGATTCCTGCTGAAGCAAAACGGAACGCTCCCTGAAAACGCCTCGGCGCCGACCTGCCAAACTTGCCACATGCAGGATGGCAATCATGAGGTCCGCACGGCCTGGGGCTTCCTCGCCGTTCGGCTACCGATGCCGGAGGACGAACAGTGGGCGGCCGACCGCGTGACGATCCTGCAGGCGCTCGGAGTTCTGGACCCGGAGGGCAATCCGACGGGTCGCCTAGATGTGGTGAAGGCGGCGGATGTCGCGCGTCTCACCGAGGAGGCCTTTGTCGCCGAGCGCGAGAAGATGATCCAGACGTGCAGTCAATGTCACTCGAGCAATTTCGCGCGCGGCGAGCTGTCGAAGGGCGACGATATGATCAGGGAGGCGGATCGTTTGATGGCGGAAGGTATTCGCACGGTCGCCGCGCTCTATGAAGACGGCGTATTGGAGTCGCCCGAGTACTATTCGCATCC
>JBDHAI010000060.1:0-10348 GCA_039588155.1 Gemmatimonadota bacterium
AGTTCGCCGACATGCCCCAACCACTACGGAGCGAAGTCGCATGATTCTGAAGAAAGAGAAGGCTCAGCCGGCGGCGCCGAAATATCCCGGGATTCGCAGTGCGGTCGACGGGAGCGAGGCGGTCGTGGCGATGGAGACGGCGGGGAGCGAGGGTGCGGGTGCGTACCCGATCACGCCGTCGACGCAGATGGGTGAGGGCTGGGCAGCCGCCGTGGCGGCCGGCAAGCTGAATGTCAACGGTCGCAAGCTGATCTTCTTCGAGCCCGAAGGCGAGCACGCGGCGGCGGCGGTGACCGCCGGTATGAGCATGACCGGCCTGCGCGCCACCAACTTCTCCAGCGGCCAGGGCATCGCCTACATGCACGAGTCGCTGTATGCGGCGGTCGGCAAGCGGCTGACCTATGTGCTGAATATCGCCTGCCGCGCCATGACCAAGCACTCACTCAACGTGCACGCGGGTCACGACGATTACCACGCCATCGACGATACCGGTTTCTTCCTCGTCTTCGGGAAGAACGTCCAGGAGACCGCGGATCTCAACTTGATCGCGCACCGGATCGCCGAGCTGGCGCTGAACCCAGGGGCCTGCGCCCAGGACGGCTTCCTCACCAGCCACGTCATCGAGTCGGTGACATTGCCGGAGCGCGAGCTGGTGAAAGAGTACCTCGGAGACCCTGCGGACATCATCGAGTCGGTCACACCGGCCCAGCGAATGGTGTTCGGCGCGACACGTCGCCGCATCCCCGAGATGTTCGACCTCGATTACCCCGCCATGATCGGCGTGGTCCAGAACCAGGACAGCTACGCCCAGGGCGTCGCGGCGCAGCGGCCCTTCTTCTTCGATCACGTCCAGCCGCTGACCGATCGGGCGATGGACGAGTTCTATCAGCTCACAGGGCGCAAGTACGCCCGCGCTTCCGGCTACCGGCTGGATGACGCGGAGTACGTGATCGTGGGGCAGGGCTCGGTGGTCTGGAACGCCGAGGCCGTGGCCGACTACCTGCGCGAGACCCGTGGGCTCAAGGTCGGCGTGCTCAACCTCACGATGTTCCGACCGTTCCCCGCAGACCTCGTTGCGAAGCTGCTGAAGGGCAAGAAGGCGGTAACGGTACTGGAGCGGACCGACCAGCCGCTGGCTGTGGATCTGCCGATAGTCCGCGAGATTCGCGCGGCTATGGGGAAGGCGGTCGAGAACGGCCGCGCCAAGAACGGCGGCCAGCCGCACGCAGGCTTGCCCGCCATTCGGGCGGCGGAGGTGCCGGAGTTCTACTCGAGCGTGTTTGGGATGGGGAGCCGCGACCTACAGCCGGGCGATGTCATCGCCGCGGTGGACAACATGCTGCCGGAAGGTCGCGGACAGCGACTCTACTACTTGGGCATCGACTTCATCCGCAAGGGCACACGCCTGCCGAAGCTCCAAATCTGGCAGGAGAAGTTGCTCGAGTCGTACCCCGATCTCTCGGATCTCGCACTGGACTCGGCGGGTGACATCAACTTGCTGCCCAAAGGCTCGGTGTCGATCCGCATTCACTCTATCGGCGGCTGGGGTGCGATCACCACGGGTAAGAACCTGGCGATGACGGCGTTCGAGCTGCTGGGTTGGCACATCAAGGCGAACCCGAAGTACGGCTCGGAAAAGAAGGGGCAGCCCACGACGTTCTACGGGACTCTGGCCAAGGAGCCCATCCGGCTGAACGCCGAGCTCAAGCACGTCGACGTCGTCCTCTCGCCCGACCCCAACGTGTTCCGCCACTCGAATCCGCTGGCCGGTCTGTCGGACGGCGGTGTGTTCATCATCCAGAGCGATCTGACGCCGGAAGAGCTTTGGGAGATCTTCCCGGCGGCGGCACGGCGCGAGATCAAAGAGAAGCAAATCAAAGTCTACGGGCTTGACGGCTTCAAAATCGCTTCGGAAGAAGCCTCCGACCCCGAGTTGCGTTATCGGATGCAGGGCGCAGCGTTCATGGGCGCCTTCTTCCGAGGCTCGCCGCTCATGGAGCGCGAGGGGCTGGGCGAGGAGAAGCTGTTCGAAGGGATCAAGGCCCAGCTGAACAAGAAGTTCAGTCACCTGGGCGAGCGAGTCGTAGAGGACAACGTCCGCGTCATCCGCCGCGGCTTCGACGAGGTCGTGGATATCGATTATGCGTCGCTGGAAGCGGTGGGCGACGAGGCGACCTCGACGCCGCAAATGCCGATCGCCCTCGACGGCAGCGGCTGGCGCGACGGTATAGGTAACCCGGGTCGGTTCTGGGAACAGGTCGCCTATCTATATAAGACCGGCGAAGATCCCATCGCCGACCCGTTCGCGGCGCTGAGCGCCATTCCGGCCGCAACGAGCACCATCCGCGACATGACGGACGTGCGCTTCGAGGTTCCGGAATTCGTGGCTGACAAGTGCACCGGCTGCAGCCAGTGCTGGGTCGTGTGTCCCGATGCGGCGATCCCCGGTGTCGTGAACTCGGTCGAGCAAGTCATCGAAGCGGCCATCGTCGCGTCTTCGAACGGTCAGTCGTTTGACCGCTTGCGCCAGATCACCAAGCATCTGGGCGCCGAGTCGCGGAAGATCATGAAAGGTGTGCCGTTCACGACCTTCGCCGACGTGCTGTCGCAAGCCTACAAGCAGGTCGTGGACAAGCTGGGCTGGGACGCGGATCGGCGTAGGGAGCTGGACCAAGAGTTCGCGCCGGTCTACTCCGCGCTGGCCGACTTCCCGCTGGCGAAGACCGCACCGTTCTTCGACTTGCCCGAGTCGGAAGAAAAAGGGACCGGCGGTTTGCTGTCGGTCACCGTGAACCCGGAAGCCTGCAAGGGCTGTAACCTCTGTGTCGAAGTCTGCCCGGACCAGGCACTGATCACGGTCAAGCAAGACGAGGAGGTCATCGAGAAGCTGCGGCGAAACTGGAAGCTCTGGGAGTGGCTGCCGGACACCGACGATCGCTACATCAACATCGCCAACCTGGACGAAGGTATCGGCGTCCTGTCCTCGATGCTTCTCAAGAAGGACAACTACCGCTCGATGTTCGGCGGCGATGGCGCCTGCATGGGCTGTGGCGAAAAGACGGGCATTCATCTGATGCTCTCGGCGGTGAACGCGGTGATGCAGCCCCGCGTGGCGAAGCACGTCGAGAAGCTCGAGGCTCTTATCAAGCAGCTCGACGAGAAGGCGCGAGGGCTGCTCGCCTCCGATGCCGACCTGGACTCGGTAGGCTCCGAGGCGGGCGGAGAGATCGATGTCCCGCTGGAGCAGTCGAAGAAGAAAGACGTGCAGCGAATCGCCAAGATGATTCGCGATCTCAAAGATCTGCACTGGCGCTACACCGAGGGTCCCAGCGGCCGGGGTCGCTCGGTCACCGGTTTCACCAATGCGACGGGCTGCTCGTCGGTATGGGGCAGCACCTATCCCTACAACCCGTACCCCTTCCCCTGGACCAACCATCTGTTCCAGGACGCGCCGTCGATCGCCATCGGCATCTTCGAGGGCCACATGCGGAAGATGGCGGACGGTTTCGTCGCGGTCCGCCGCGCCGAATTGGAGGCTGCGGGCGAGTACGATGCCGAGGTGCACGAGCCGGTCTTCGTGAAGTACGACTGGCGTGGTTTCACGGACGAAGAGTTCCGCCTCTGTCCGCCGATCTTCGCGGTGGGTGGCGACGGCGCCATGCTCGATATCGGCTTCCAGAACGCCTCGCGCCTCATGGCATCCGGCAAGCCGATCCGCATCATCATGCTCGATACCCAGGTCTACTCGAACACGGGTGGCCAGGCCTGCACCAGCGGCTTTACCGGTCAGGTCTCCGACATGGCGGCGTTCGGACCGGATCAGCACGGCAAAGAGGAGACCCGCAAGGAGATGGCGCTCATCGCCATGGCCCATCGCGGGACCTACGTCCTCCAGTCGTCTCAGGCGCTGCCGTCCCACATGCTGGCCGGCGTCATCCAGGGGCTCAACAGCCGGAACCCGTCGGTCTTCATACTCCATTGTCCCTGCCCGCCGGAGCACGGCCTGGGCGACGACCAGGCGACGCAGGCGGCGCGATTGTCGCTGGAAAGCCGAGCCTTCCCCTTCCTGGTCTATGACCCGGACGGAGGTGAAGAGCTGAGCGACCGTCTGAGCCTGGATGGAAACCCGTCGGTCGAGGACAAGTGGCCGACCTACGAGCTCAAGTACATCGATGACGAGGGGCAGCAACAGATGATGGAGCTGCCGCTCACCATCGCGGACTGGGCGGCCACCGAGGCGCGCTTCAAGAAGCACTTCAAGCGCGTGCCGGCGGATGCAGACGAGGAAGAGTTGCTGCCGTTCGCCGATTACCTCGACGCCGATCCAGGCGACCTCAACGGACAGAAGCCGTTCATCTATGTGATCGATGCGGAGAAGAAGCTCAAGCGGCTGACGGTCTCCGACGAGATCGTCGAACTGGCCGAGGACCGCTTGAATCTCTGGCTGAACCTGCAAGAGATGGCTGGCCTTGCGGCCTCGGATGCGACCCGCGGTGTGGTCGAGGCCGAGCTCGAGGAGCAGTTCGACAAGCGGATAGACGTGCTGCGCGCCGACTACGACGCGAAGATCGCCGACCTGAAGATGAAGTACCCGCAGGTCGTCGCACGGCGCCTGGCCGAAGGACTGCTGAAGGCGGGTGACGGCCAGATGACGGTGGGCGATCTGCTCAAGCGTGCACAGTCCACTCCTGGGCTCAAGCCGCTCACCATGGACTTCTCAGACGTGCAGATCGGTGGGCCGGGCGACGGTGGGGCGGCGGTGGCGGTCGCGGCGCCGCCTGCCGCCGGGGTCGCTGTGGCGCCGGCGGCCGTGCCGGCGGTGGAAGAGGAGGCTGAAGAAGGTCTGGCGCTGGAGCCGTACATCGATACGCTCCGTTGCACGACCTGTAACGAGTGCACCAACATGAACAGGAAGATGTTCGCCTACAACGAGAACAAGCAGGCCTACATCAAGGACCCGAAAGCCGGGACCTTCAAGCAGCTGGTGCAGGCGGCCGAGAAGTGCCCGGTGAAGATCATTCACCCGGGCACGCCGCTGAATCCGAAGGAGAAGGACCTGGCCAAGTGGGTGAAGAGGGCGGAGCCGTTTAACTAGCGGGCCGTGTTGGGTGAACAGGCAAACCAGTATAAGTGATTAGTAATAAGTGATGAGTGAACAGTGATCGGTAGTAAGGATTCTCACTGATCAGTCACGAGAAACGAAACTTATTACTTATCACTTATCACTTATCACTCAAAATAGATGGCTGCCCGTAGACGAACGTTCAGACACGGCGTTCATCCGCCGGAGCTCAAAGAGCTGACTGAGGCGAAAAAGATCCGGCGCATGCCGTTCCCGGACGAAATCGTCCTACCTCTCAGCCAGCATACGGGCAAGCCCGCCATCCCGCTTGTCAAACAAGGTGATCGGGTTGAGCGCGGCGACAAGATCGCCGAGGCCGACGGCTTCGTCTCGTCGCCGGTTCATGCGTCGGCCAGCGGCACCGTGAAGGCAATCGAGCTCTGGCCGCACCCCGACGGAACCTACAAACCTGCCATCCGCATCGCCGTAGACCCGTACTCGGCGCAGGCCCCACGGCCGCGTATGGTGCCGCGTTGGGAAGGGCTCTCGCCGAAAGAGATCGTCAAGGCGATACAGGACGCCGGCGTCGTCGGCCTGGGCGGCGCCGCGTTCCCGACTCACGTCAAGCTCGCACCGCCCGACGATGTCGAGATCGACACGATCATCATCAACGGCTGTGAGTGCGAGCCCTATCTGACCACCGATCATCACATCATGTCGGAATACCCGGAGCGGGTTCACATGGGTGTCCGCATCATGATGCACACGCTGGGCGTCGACCGAGCGATGATTGGAATCGAAAAGAACAAGCCGGACGCTATCGCGGCTATCCGCGCGACTCTGCCTGAGGACCTCGACATCACGGTCCACCCGCTCACCGTGAAGTACCCGCAGGGCGCCGAGAAGATGCTGATCGAGGCGCTGCTTCAGCGCGAGGTGCCGTCCGGCAAGCTGCCGCTACACGTGGGCGTGATCGTACAGAACGTGGGTTCGTGCGCCGCGATCGCCGAGGTGTTTGATACCGGGCTGCCGCTGATCGAGCGGATCGTCACGGTCACGGGACTCGGGGTGAGACAGCCCGGCAACTTCATCGTTCCCGTTGGGACCAAGGTCGGTGAAGTGATCGACGCCTGCGGTGGCCTGACCGAGGATGCACACGAGATCGTCTTCGGCGGCCCGATGATGGGAGCGCCGCAGGCGAACCTGGACGTTCCCATTCTGAAGGGCGTGACCGGCGTCGTCGTGCTCTCGAAGGACGAGACGAAACCCAAAGAATCGTACGCCTGTATCCGCTGTGGCCACTGCCTGGACTCGTGCCCGGTGTTTCTGAATCCTCAGCTGCTGGGCCAGTTGGCCATGGCGGGAGAATACGAGCTGACGGAAGAGCATCACATCTGGGATTGCATGCTGTGCGGCTGCTGTTCGTACGTCTGTCCGTCGAATATCCCGCTATCGCAGCTCTTCCAGGTCACGCGCTCGGCCCTGCGACGACTGCAGGCGAAAGAATCGGCCGCATGAGTGAGCCGCGCTTTCTCGTCACCGCTTCGCCACACCTTAAGGCACCGGCCACGACCCCGCAGATCATGTGGAACGTGGTGGGCAGCCTCGTGCCGATCGTCGTCGTCGCGTCTTGGTTCTTCGGACTTGGCGCGTTCCTGGTGATCGCCTCGGCGACGGCTGGATCGCTGCTCACCGAACGGCTGCTGGGTAAGAAAGGCTCGCTGCGCGACGGGTCGGGCATGATCACCGGCCTGCTGCTCGGCCTCACGCTGCCGCCGGGGCTGCCGCTCTGGATGGCCTTCCTCGGGGGCGTGGTCGCGATCGGGTTCGGCAAGCTGATCTTCGGCGGTCTGGGTCAGAATATCTTCAATCCCGCGTTGCTCGGCCGGGCGTTCTTGCAGGCGGCGTTCCCGGTGGCCATCACGACCTGGCCGGTCCAGGTGCGAGGATTCTGGAACATCCAGTCGGATAACCTCGCGCTCCCCTTCATGGGTGTGGGGGAGAGCGATATGGTGACCGGCGCGACCCCGCTCGGCTTGATGAAGTTCGAGGCGACCGGGACGAACGTTCAGGATTTGATCCTTGGCACGATCGGCGGCTCGGCGGGCGAGACATCGGCGCTACTCATCACGCTGTGCGGCGGATATCTGGCGCTCCGCAACTTCCTGAACTGGCGGATTCCCATCAGCATCTTCATCAGCGTCGCGATTCTCTCCCAGCTGGTGCACACTCTGGACCCGAGCTACCCGGGGCCGCTGTTCATGCTCTTCTCCGGCGGACTGATGATCGGTGCCTGGTTCATGGCCACCGACATGGTCACTTCGCCGGTGACGAACAAGGGCTGTTGGATATTCGGAGCCGGCATCGGCGCGCTGATCGTGATCATCCGCCTTTGGGGTGGTCTGCCGGAAGGCGTCATGTATGCGATTCTGCTCATGAACGCTATGGTGCCCTACATCAACGGCTGGACACAGCCCAAGGTGTTCGGCACACGCGTGCAGGAGGCGGCTACGTGAGCGGGGAAGGGTCGTCGGTGGCAGGCGGCGGTCGCGGGCTGCCGATGGCGCCCACCCAGAAAGACGTCCCCTCCTGGCGGCTGCTGCTGACGCTCGGGATGGCGGGCGCGCTGGCGGGCCTGCTGATCGTGTTCGTCCACGAGGGGACGCAGCCGCGGATCCAGGCCTACAAAGCGTTGCAGCTCAGGTTGGCGGTGTCCGAGGTACTGAAGGCGCCGGCGCGCTGGGATACGCTGTACGTGGTCGACGGCAACCTCAGCGCGACGCCGACAGCGGACGCGGCGAGCCTCGAGATGGTTTTCCTCGGCTATGGCGAGGACGGCAGTCGCGTGGGATTCGCTATTCAAGGCGCAGAACCCGGCTTCCAGGACCTCATCGAGCTGATCTTTGGTTACGATGCTGCCTCGAATACGGTGCTGGGGATGAAGGTGCTCGCCAACAAAGAGACGCCGGGCCTGGGCGACAAGATCGTCAAGGATAGCGCCTTCGTCGCCGAGTTCGAGGGGCCCGAGGTTCCGTTGGCTGGCGTGAAGTCGGGACGTGCGACTGGGTCGGCGAACGAAGTGGACATGATCACGGGCGCCACGATCTCGTCGCGGACCGTGATCGCGATCATCAATAACCAGCTCGAGCGCCTCGGCCCGATGCTGGATGCGTACTTGCGAGAGGCGAGCTGATGCCGAGGACGACGACGCCGAGGCAGGACCTCACGCGTGGCTTCTGGCGCGAGAACCCGGTGCTGATCCAGATGCTGGGGCTGTGCCCGGCGCTCGCCGTCAGTAATACCGTGGTCAACTCGCTCGCCATGGGGCTGGCCACCTTCTTCGTGCTCTTCTGCTCCAGCGTGCTGGTGGCGACGTTCAAGAAGCTGATACCCAACGAGGTGCGGATCGCCACCTACATCCTGATCATCGCCACGTTCGTGACCATCGTCGACATGACGTTGGAGGCCTTTACCCCGGAGGTACACAAGGCGCTGGGCGCGTTCATCGCGCTGATCGTCGTCAACTGCATGATCTTGGGGCGACAGGAGGCCTTTGCCTCCAAGAACTCAGTTCCACGGGCCATGCTCGATGCGACGGGTACCGGGATCGGTTTCATCATCGCGATGTTGATGATGGGCTCGGTGCGCGAAGTGCTGGGGTACGGTACTTTCCTCGGCTTCAGCCTTCTGGGCAGCGCGTATGAGCCGTGGATCGTCTTCATCTTGCCACCCGGCGGGTTCTTCACCATCGGATTCATACTGATGGCGCTCAACTGGTGGGAACGCCGGAAGACCGAGCGCGCGGAAGTAGGGCTGAATGCCGTCGCCGTGGGGAGGGCCGCCTGATGGGTAACGTGGCCTGGATCTTCATCTCGGCGATGGTGGTGAACAATTTCACGCTGGCCTATTTCCTCGGCCTCTGTCCGTTCATGGGTGTCTCGGGCAAGATCTACACGGCGCTGCGCATGGGGGCGGCGAACATTTTCGTGCTCACGGTCGCGTCGGTCTGTGCCTGGTTCTTGAACGTGTTCATCTTGCCGTACGCTCCCTACCTGAAGCTGATCTCGTTCATCCTCGTCATCGCTTCGGCGGTGCAGATCACCGAGATGGCGATCAAGAAACTGAGCCCGGCGCTGTTCAGGGCGCTGGGCATCTACCTGCCGCTGATCACGACGAACTGCGCGATCCTCTTCATGGCGTGGTCCCAGGCTAACCGTGGCTACAACTTCTTCGAGGGCTTGGCCTTCGCCTGGGGTGCGGGAGCGGGGCTCACGCTCGCGCTGGTGCTCATGGCATCGATTCGCGAGAACCTCGGTCTCATCAAAGTGCCCGAAATCGTGAAAGGAAACGCGATCGTGTTTCTCATCGCCGGGATACTCTCCCTGGCCTTCATGGGATTCGCGGGATTGCTCAGCTCATAATGATTCATTTGGCAGCTGTCTTCGGCCTTGCAGCTCTGTTCGTGGCCTTCGGGCTCCTCGCGCGCGGTGGCCGCGGGGGCGGATCCGGTTGCGGCTCGTGTGGCGGAAACTGCGATGTCTGATCGGTTCGATCGAATAGGAAACTAGATATGAACGAAACCGAGAGCCCCAAGCGCTCGTATCCGAGCCGCCGCGAGTTCGTGGCCGTTGGGATCGGCGCCTTTGTGGTCGCCACCTTGCCGGCAGGCCTGCGGCGCCGCCGCGAGCTCGTCCGGCGCAGCATCCCGATCATGGGAACGATCGCGGATTTCGCCGTCGTGCATCGAGACGTGGGCTACGCGCAGGTCGCGATCGATGCAGCGATCGCTGAATTGCACTTCGTCGACGACCGGATGTCGCGTTACAAGGCCGAGTCCGACGTGGGTCGGGCCAACCTGCAGGCGGCGCGCGGCCCGGTCGTGGTTTCGCAAGAGACCGCAGAGGTGCTCGAGGCCTCGCTCCACTGGGCCGAGGCGAGCGGCGGCGCTTTCGACCCCTGCCTGGGCAAGGCGCTGGTGCTCTGGGACGTCGGCCAGCGCCAGTCGCCGCCGGCCGCCGCCGAGGTTCAGAAGCTCGCCGGCCGTGGCCTGTACCAGATGCTGGAGCTGGGCCGCAGCGGCGGCGCGCCCGTCGTTCTCTATCGCGATCGCGACGTCGCCCTCGATCTCGGCGGAATCGCCAAGGGCTATGCCGTCGACCGGGCCGCCGACGCGCTCCGCGCCTACGGCATCTACAACGCCGTGGTCAACGTCGGTGGCGACCTCTACGCCCTCGGCGTCTCGGAGGACGGCGACCCGTGGACGGTCGGCATCCGCGACCCGGATGA
>JBDHAI010000061.1:0-10295 GCA_039588155.1 Gemmatimonadota bacterium
ATCAATGTCCTCTTCCCGATCCCGCTCTGTCAGAAGCTCGCCGGCGAAGGTGTGATCAAGGAACTTGCGGCAAGACATTACTCTTTTATGGACTATGTACCGCTCACTCGAAAGCTCGAGCGTACCTATGCCCCGCAGCTTGCCCAGCTTCTGAGACAGCAGGAGGTCGATGTCGTTCTACTGACCCCTGCTTGACCCACCTGCAACCGGACCGTTGGTCTGGTGGCGCGCGAGATAGAGAAGCACGGTATCGCAACCGTCTGTATCATGAATCTCAGGAAAGTCGCGGAGCGAATCTTGGCGCCTCGCACACTCGTTGTGGAACGTCCGATGGGGGCACCGCTCGGCGATCCGGGGGACAGTGTGCTGCAACGCTCGATCTTGACCACGGCGCTCGCCATGCTGGAGAACCCATCGATCGAGCCGGGTGCGATCGAGTTATACCATCCGGCGCTCTGACTCGTGTTGCGCTGAGAGCTTGAGGTTGACGTTTCGGCCGAAATTGTCTGAAACCCGTGAGGCAAACCGATGAAACGCTTCGATGGCCAGCAAGGAACCCGCCTGGCCTGGCTGAATCACGGTATCGCCCAGGAGATGTACCAACGCGGCCAGCTAGTCACGTACCAGCGCATCATGGGCATCGAGCCTGCCCTCACCCGCAGAATCCGACAGTCAGGGTAAGAGCGAAGCAGCAGCTGTCGCCTGGCCGTGCCGCGTGGCTGCACCTAGCTTTCGGCTGGGATGAGCCAGCGGCAGAGCAGCACAGAGATCCCCGAGGCCCTCAGGAAGGCACTGCCGGGCCGATATGAGCTGAAGAAGGTGGTTGGCCACGGCGGTATGGCCACGGTCTACCTGGCTGAGGACCTCAAGCACGAGCGGAAAGTGGCGGTCAAGGTTTTGCGGCCGGAGCTCGCCGCCTCGCTGGCCGCGGAGCGCTTTCTAAAGGAAATCGGGATCGCTGCCCAGCTAAATCACCCGCATATTTTGACGCTGATCGACTCCGGAGATGCCGAGGGCTTCCTCTACTACGTCATGCCTTATGTCGAGGGTTCGCTCCGAGCGTTGCTGATACGAGAGGTGACCTTGAAGCCAGCCGTGGCTCTGGAGATCGTCCAAGAGGTAGCCGATGCTCTGGGGTATGCTCACAGGAGCGGGCTGATACATCGCGACATCAAGCCGGAGAACATTCTTCTCTCGGAAGGCCATGCCGTGGTCGCCGACTTTGGAATCGCCAGGGCCATCACCACGGCGGGGGGCGATAGCCTCACGCGAACCGGCTTCCCGGTCGGAACGCTGGGCTATATGAGTCCTGAGCAAGCGGCCGGGCGCGCCGACCTGGACGGGCGCACGGACATCTACAGCCTCGCCTGCGTGTTCTTCGAGGCGGCCGTTGGTGAAGCGCCGGGCATGTGGGTCACGGAAGAGGCGGGGCGGCTCGGCCGGTTCGTCGATGCTTCGGCGCCGCATCGAGCGATGCTGGATCAGTTGCCGGGCTCTGTGGAGAGCACGCTCGTACGAGCGATGCGGTTGCGGCCGGAGGAGAGGTTCCTCACCGCCGGCGAGTTTGTGCAGGCCCTCGAGGCGGCTTTCGCCAAGACGCATCGGTACAGTGAGGTGGAGGCGCAAGATATCGTTCGGCGAGCGGCTGACATCCAGGCCCGGCCGACACCAACACAAGAGGCTGCGCTTTCACTGGGCGGTATCGAGCAAATCGCCGCTGAGGTGGGAATCCCACCCGAGTTGGTGAGGGAAGCCGCACGGGACGTCACGCGTGTCGAAGGCTTGCCGAGCGCACGGGGAGGCATCGTAAAGGGCGGTTACTTCGGCTACACGGGGAGAATCGAGCTGGCACGGACCGTTGAAGCGACGATGTCGCCGGAAGGCTACGGACGGATTCTGGAAGATCTACGTGAGACGGTCGGCGAGTTTGGTAAGATCAACGAGACTTTGAATCAGGCGCTGTCCTGGGAACAGAAGCCGGCCAGCGGGACCTTCAGACCGCAGATTCAGGTCTCGGTGAGTCCCAGGAGAGGCCGCACCCGAGTCAGGGTGGTCGAGCTCCCCGGCCTCGACGAGAGCGCTATGGGTGCCGGATCGATCATCGGGGGCACACTGCTGGCCATCGGCGTCGCTGCCGCGGCAACTGGACTTGGCATGATGGATCTGGCCCCCAGCGTCGTGCTGGGTGGAACGATCTGGGGCACGACGTACGTGTCGCTGCGCGGCTGGTATCGTGGACGCGTTCAGCGGCGCCGTGACATTCTCGCGGCACTCTTGGACCGAATCTCGGCTTATGTCCTAGAGGCGGATGCTGACGCCCGCGGAGGTGAAGCCGGACGGCCCGCCCTTCCCGGGCGCACAAAGCTTGACGAGGCAGAATGAAAACCAGACAGCTTTGCCTGAGTTCGGTGGAGACGCTGCTGCTCGAGCGCAGCCAGGACCTGGCTTTGACCCGGCGCAGAACCCGGCTGGTGGTGCTTAGCGCGGTATTCTTGGTGGTGGCGATCGTGGTGGCCGCGCCGCTCCTGCAATCCTGGCAGTTCCTGCTTTTCTTCGCCGTCGCCTACATATCGCTGACCACCTGGGAGCGTCTTGGCTATGCCCGGACGATCCTGGCCTACAAAGGGCTCATCCAGAAGCTGGCGGCCCGGATCGGAGAGTTGGAGGCGGGAGTGGAGGACGGCGGGCGGGCGGCGCCTTGACACATCCCCGGGGTGGTCAATAGCTTAGCGGTCCTTTTCTACAGGAGACCTGAGGGGTCTATCGCTGGTCCTGGAGGTCTGGGTTGGGGAAACCCCGCCGGGAGATGGGACGTCGCGCCGTTGCGGGTCCCTCGCCCGGGACGCGGATGGCGCCTGGGGCGCTAGAGAACTGGATTATCCCAAAAGATGGCCGTCGTGAAGAAGAAGCGTCAGGGCTCCAGGGCGTGGCTATTCGGTGCCTACACGTTCCTGTTCGTCTGGGGAGTCGCTTACCTGATCCTCTTCTTCACGAACCGTCTACCCATCTAATTCAACGAAAACATGATCTCTGAGGGGGGATCTTGAGCACAACCTTGGTCATCGTGGCCGTCGTCGCGGTGGTTGTAATCGCCGTGATCGTCTTCTCGCTGCGCCGCAAGGCGGCTCCGGCCGAACTCCCCGAGAGTCCCGCCGCGGTGACGCCGACGCCGGCGCCGGAGGCCCCGAGAGAACCTGCACCGGTCGCTGCCCCGGAGCCGCCGGCCCGGCCGCCGGCCAAGGCGCCCCCGGTGGACGCGGCGAAGGCGGCTCCGCCCCCAACCCCCGCTGAGGAGGGGGCCGAGCCGGTCGAGGCCGAGGCTCGGCCTGTGGACGCCGCGGCTGTACGCGCTGGCGTGGAAGCTCAACTCCAGGACTCTGAGCGCATGCTGAGCGAGCTTCGCCAGGCGGCAGGGCAGGCGGAGGGTCCGGCACAGCAAGGCGCGCTTAGCACGCTGGACATTGTGGCCGAGGGGCTTCAGGAGGTGCGGGCGCTGTTAGGCAAGAAAGACTGGAACCAGGCCAGGGATAAAGGCCAGGCGCTGCACGCCCAGGTGTCGCTGTTGCTGCAGACCGTCCGCCGCGAACAGGCGAGCTGACCTAGCCAACACCACGGCTCACACCGATATTTGCCTGGGTTGGCCGGGCCGCTGGCGCTGACGGCGGTTCGCAGTGAGAGAAACCCCCGGCCGTCCAGGGTCGTAGTGGGGTCTGATGGCAATTCTATACCTCCTCGTGCTCGTACTACTGGCGAAGATCGTGCTCATCGACTCGCCGCTGGGCAAGGCTCTGGGCGATGCGGTCCGCAATATCGTGCCGCCTAAGGCTGCGGAGGGTACGATCTCGCACGGCGAACTGGACGCGTTGCGGCGCGACGTGGAAGAACTTCGTGACCGCGTCGACCGGGTGGTCGAGGAGCAATCGTTCTTGACGCGACTACTATCGCAGCCCAAGCATCTCAGTTTAGGTTCGGGCGAGATCGACGACCAGGACATTTGAACTAATTGGCGGAGGCCGGGATGGTCACGCGCGAAGACGTAGAAGGCTACTTGGTGCGAATGGAGCTGCCCTTCCAGGAGATCGAGGAAGGGCTGTGGGTTGTCGACGGCCAGCAGACGCCGCCGGTAATCGTCAACCACGCACCGCCGCTACTGTTGGTGCGGGTCGAGGTGATGAACGCACCAGATTCGGAGGAGCTACGGAATGGTCTCTTCCGCGAGCTCCTCGAGCTAAACGCGACCGACATGGTGCACGGCGCTTACGGCTTGGACGGCGACGAAATCGTTCTGACCGATACGCTGCAGCTAACGGACCTGGATTTCAGTGAGATTCAGGCGTCGCTTGAGAGTATCATGCTCGCCCTGAGCGGACATTTCGAGACGCTGTCCCGCTACAGAACTCCGTGAACAGACGACTGCATTCTGTAGAACTCTATAGAGAGAGAGAACATGAGTATCTGGGGTAGGTTATCCACGATGGTCCGGTCGAATCTGAACGACCTCATCGCTCGGGCGGAGAATCCCGAGAAGATGCTGAACCAGATCATCGATGACATGCGCTCGCAACTGGCTCAGGCCAAGCAGGAAGTCGCGGTGGCTATCGCGGACGAGCGAAAACTCCGTCGACAGGTGCAGGACGAGCGCGACCAGGGAGTCGACTGGGAGCGCCGCGCCAAGCTAGCGCTTCGTGAAGGCCGAGATGACCTGGCACGGCAGGCGCTGCTGCGTAGCCAGGAACACGGTGGGCACGCGAGCACACTCGAGGAGCAGTGGCGGGGGCATGCCTCCGAGACGGAGAAGCTGAAGGACACGCTGCGTCAGCTGAGCAGTAAGATCGAGGAAGCGAAGCGCAAGCGTAACCTGCTGATCGCGCGCCAGAAGCGAGCGATGGCGCAGAGGCGCATTCACGATACGATGGCGGGGCTCTCCGACCGCAGCTCGTTCGAGGCTTTTGATCGCATGGCCGAGCGAATCGAGGAAGCGGAGGTGCGGGCGCTGGCTGCGGCTGAAGTCGACGAGGAACTGGGCGGCGACGACCTCGAGCGGCAATTCAAGCGCCTGGAAGGCGGCGATATCGACGTTGAGCGCAGGCTCTCTGCGCTGAAGGAAGAGATGGGTCTCTTGCCTGCCGGTGATACCGAGGAGCAAGCGCCAGACGAGGTGCGCGAGGCGGAGATCATCGAGGAAGAAGAGGTTTCGGAGGAAGCGTCGGAGGAGGACCGCGCTGGCTGATACTAGGCAAGGCTTCAGCTCACGCCAGGCCTACGGCGTCCTGGCGACGACCGTTTTCGTCGTACTCTTGCTGTTGTTCGTCAACAGCGTTGCGGAACTCCTTCTATTGCTGTTCGTTGCGATACTCTTCGCGATTTACCTCAGCGCTTTTGTCGATTTCCTCTCCCGGCGGCTCGGAGTCGGACGTGGGTTCGGCCTGATTCTCGCGCTTATTGGGACGGCGCTGATCATCGGCTCTGTGGGTCTCCTGATCGTCCCGCCCGTGCTCGACCAGTTCCAGGACCTTGTTAGCGCGCTGCCGCGCCAGGTGAGCGCCATCGAGTCGAGGCTCGGTGCGCTGGCACAAGAGGACAATTTTCTAGGTCGGATGCTCAGCCGGGTGAGCGAGGGTCGCGAGGGTGGCGCCGGATTCCTCGATCGCGTATTCGCACAGGCCAGCGAGTTCTTCGGGGATGTGGTGCCGTACGTGTTTTCCGGCATCGGGGTCTTGATTCACGTAGTATCGCTTCTGATCATGGGGATCTACCTGGCGGTAAAGCCGACATTGTACCGCGAGGGTGTCATCGCGCTCACTCCCCCGGCGTACCGCGAACTGGCCCGCGATATTCTCGACGATCTGAGCCACACGCTGCGCGCCTGGTTGGTCGGCCTGGGTATCTCGATGCTCGTGCTCGGCCTGTTCACCTGGGTTGGATTGCGCCTCCTCGACGTCCCGTATTCGCTGGCGTTCGGCGTCTTCACGGGACTGGCCGTGATCGTCCCGTTCTTCGGCACTATCACGTCCACGCTGCTGCCCGCCCTCTTCGTCATCGGCACCGCCGGGGTCACCAAGTCGCTCCTTGTGCTCCTCTTGGGAGTCATAGTCCACGTGTTCGAGGCCAACGTGGTCGCGCCGATTGTCTTCGAAAAGAAAGTCGAACTTCCGCCGGTGCTGACCATCCTCTCCGTCTTGGTGATGGCCAAGCTGCTGGGCGTTGTGGGGCTTCTCGTCGCCGTCCCCGTACTGGCCACGGTTATGGTCTTGGTTCGGCGAATCTTCGTCCACCGCGTGCTGGAGGGGAAGGGTTTCCACAGGATCGAGAGAGATGCGCCGGCGATCATCACCCTGCCGACGGGGGCTGGCGTGCTCGTCCACCCTTCGGCCGCCGAGGTGAGCATCCCATCCCTGCTGGAAGGGTGATCGGTTCGTGCCTGCGGAGTCGAATTGATCGTCGGCGTAGGAATCGATCTCGTCGAGGTAGACCGAGTCCGCACACTGATGGAGCGGCACGGTGATCGAGCGCGTCGGAGACTCTTTACCGAGCGCGAGTTGGCCGACTGCAGTGAACGTGCTGATCGGGCGGAGTGCCTCGCGGCTCGATTCGCTGCGAAGGAGGCCGCTCTCAAGGCTCTGGGCATAGGCAAGGTACCCGGCGTTCAGTGGACGGACATCGAGACCGCGCGGGCAGATTCGGGTCTGCCCGTTCTAGCGCTCTCGGGAGATGCCGAGAACCATGCGAAACGGCGAGGCGTGGAACGGAGCTGGCTGAGCCTTAGTCATGAAGCGGGGCTGGCCTGCGCGGTGGTCGTGCTGGAGGGCGGGGCGCCCTAGGTCTTGAGCAGCTTGCCACCGTCAACGACGATGGTCTCTCCCGTCACATAGTCCGCTCCCACCAAATAAAGCACAGCGCTGACCACATCCTCCGCTGCTCCCAACCGTCTCAACGGGGTCATCTCGGCTAGCTGCTGTAGCTCTTCGGCCGTCAGATGCTCAGGCGGCAGGACGGGGCCCGGCGCGATGGCGTTGACGAGGATTTCCGGCGCGAGGGCGCGGGCGGTCACCCGCGTCATCATCACCAAGCCCGCCTTTGAGACACAGTGGTGTGCGTAGGCGGGCCAGGCCTGGAACGCTCCGACGTCGGCGATATTGACGATCTTTCCTCCGCCGGACTTCATCATGAGGCGGGCGGCGTGCTGGGTGCAAAGGAACGCGGCTCGCAGATTCAAGTTCATCACCCTGTCCCACTCATCGACCGAAATCTCGAGCAACGGTGTGCGCTCGAAAATGGCCGCACTGTTGACCAAGATATCGAGCCTGCCGAAGGAATCTTCGAGCTGTGCAAACAAGCGGGAAATCTGATTGGGGTCGGTCAGATCGGCTTGGAAGGCGGCCGAGCGCACGCCGAAGTCTCGCAATTCCGCGGCCGCCTGCGAGGCCGCCTCAGTTCCGCTGTGGAAGTGGACGGCGACGTCGGCGCCAGCCTGGGCCAAGCCGCTGGCGATGGCCCGCCCCAAGCGGCGTGCGGATCCTGTGACGAGTGCTGTGCGTGATGTCAGGTCCATGGTGATCGGCTGGTTTGGAACCGCTTCCGAGTCACCCATCTTAGCCGTGCCGACGGTGCGCGGCCAGTTGGCGGTGCTTGACGTCCAGCGGTCGCTGACAAGGATCTCGAACCGCAACGAACTGGCCGCGGAAGTTAGCGCACTCGTTCTATGGTCGAGGTCTCCGAGATGTCTGGCGGCGCGTTAGGCTTCACCCGGACCGATTTGGCCGGTATCCCAACGTTGACGTGGAAGGGACGAACATCCCGAGTAGCGACGGCGTTGGCTCCGACCATCGCGTTTCTTCCCACCACGACTCCGGCCAGAACGGTCGCATGATAAGTGATGCGTACGTCATCTTCGAGGATGGTCGTGGCTACGTTCACGTTCCTCTGGTCGACGATTGAATGCGTGTGGGAGTAAATGTTCGCGTAGTCCGAGATGGATACGCGATCCCCCAGGACTATTCCGCCGCGATCGTCCAAGAGAACGTGTCTATGAACGACTACATCGTCACCGACCTCGAGATTATAGCCGAACGAGAACTCCACGAAATTGAAGCACTTGAAATTGCGCCCGCAGTGTTTGAAGATGCGCTGCGCGAGCAGGCGCCGAAACTCGACGCCCAGGTATACGTTATTGCCGAGTGGCGACTTGTCGAACAATTGCCATAGCCAGAGCAGGGGCTTGACTCGCTCGTACTTCTGCAGATCTACCTCGACGTAATACTCGGGCTCGAGCGTGACATTGCGAGGGTCGAGGTTCATCAGAGCGATACGAAGGGCCTCGGGCAAATCCTCGAACCGGTGATTCGCGTACTCGGGATAGTAGATGTCCCGCAGCACCGCAAGACAGAACTCGTTCCTGTCGAGGTCTGGGCGCGACAACTCTCGCTCGATTCGTTCTAGCCAGGCGGCTTGGGCCGCAAGGCCCGCCGCCGCCGGCTTCGCATCTCTCAAAGGAAAGAAGGCCATAACCAAAGTTAGCTTGACCCATGGGTCTTCTACAAGCGGAGACGCTCCGTAACGCGGTTGTGGGAGGCGTCCTGGCGCGCGGTGGGCACGCCTGGGTAGTATATGCGGGTTCTCCCGGCAAGACCGAGCGCGCCGGCGAAGGCGCCAAACCCGATCGAGGCAGTATTGCGTCTCGAAAACCTCATGAGTCTCTTAGTGCTTGGTGCGCTCGCTCTAGTTGGGCAAAACTGCGCAGGCGAGCGGCCGGCGGCCGAGGATTCTCAGCCTATGACGGCGGAGCCCGTCATCGTCGGGCCGTATGCGCTCGGTGAAGGCGTGATCTACCGGGTTGAGGGTGAAGCGCGGGAGGCCCTGGCGGCTCTTCCCGGTGCGGGCATGGCGAGCGATACGCTTCGCGAGTGCGGTGAGGACTTTCAGCGCGTCATCGAGGTCCGCTTCAAGCGCTTGACCCTCTCACCAGACTCGCTATGGGCCGCCTGGGAGACTCTTGGCCCTGGAGCGTGTGTGGGGGTTGTTGGCCCCGCCGACCCGTGGGTTCAGGTTCTGGGCCAATGGTCGGCCGCCCGATCGGACTCGGTGCTGTGGGCGCCTGCAGGCCGCTACATCGCGGTCTGGCTGGCACACGCGAGGGGGCGTAGCCTCTGGGTGTTTGATGGCTACGAGGGCCAGCGGTTAGTGATGCCATGGGATGAAGACTGCGCCTATTCCAACGATTGCGACGTAGTACGAGTCATGTGGCTGGGAGGCACGCTTCTTAACGTCGAGATCCGTCTCGGACCTGCGGAGCTCTCGGTCCCCTTCGAGGTTAATGTCGAGGCTACCCCCAGAGTTGGGGCGAGAGAGGAGAATCAATAATGGCGGACACCTTTCTGCGCCGGCGTGTCTGGCGCAAGTTGGAGTCGCTCCCGGATGATAAGCTGTACCAGCTCCTCGATTACATCGAGTTCCTGGAGGACAAGTACGGCGATGTTCCGGCAACTCCTGACACGATGCAGAAGTTCGCTGAGGGTCTGCAGGACAAGCTGCGGGTCAGCCGAGCGGCGCCCTGGGCGCTGAAAGGCGTTATGGGCGCTCTGAGCGTTGTGGACCGCGCCGTTGGGACAGCAGCCAAGGCCGCACGCGATCTTGCCGACGACATCGCTGACGTAGGTCGCAACGAACCCGAGACTGGGTCAAAGGACGGACCGGACGATCACTCGACCAAGATCGTTGTCGACTGACACGATGTCCGACTCGCCTTCGATTCGAGATCATCTGGCTGGGATCCCGCGCTATCTGCGGCTCCTAGTCCGGCTGATGCGGGATTCACGTGTATCCAAAGTGGACAAAGCGATGTTGGCCGGTGCGGTGGCCTATGCCCTGGCTCCCGTCGACCTGATTCCCGATTTCATTCCAGTCTTGGGCCAGCTCGACGATCTCTTTTTCCTCGCTTTAGCCATCGATCGGCTCGTCAGGAACGCAGGAGCTGAGGTGGTACTCGAGCACTGGGATGGGCCGGAGGACGTCATCACGGCGTTGTGCACAAGCCTGGACGAGCTGGCGGAGCGGCTTCCGGCGCCCGTTCGACGACGGCTGCTGACGGAGTCAGAGGCCCGTTGACACCCTCGATGGCCGCCGCGTATCTTCCCCCATGGAGAGCCGGAGAGACGACATCGCCCGAGTGCGCGCGTGGATGTGTGACTCGGGTTTTGCTTTTAGAGTAGTGAGCGTGAGAGCAGATGAAGAAAGAGAGAGATTTTCCGCAGGCGCTGACGTTCGATGACGTGCTACTGGTTCCGCAGCACTCGACC
>JBDHAI010000062.1:0-10248 GCA_039588155.1 Gemmatimonadota bacterium
GGAAATTTCAAGCCGGCGAGCGCAAGCTGCCGCGAACCGCTAGCTGCCCCTGTACACGAGCCGCGTGATGACGGCGCCGACGACGCCCAGGCTGGACGCCGATACTTTGTCGGGTGTGTCCTCGGGTGTGTGCCAGTAGTCGTAAGGCCACGAGATGATGTTGATGGTCGGTATCCCAGCATCGTTCAGCGGGATGTGATCGTCGTTGATCGTGTAGTCTGTCTCTCGGTGGAAGACGTCGCCGAACCCCATGCGGCTAGCAATATTCCAAACGCGATCGACGACCTCGGGGGCGAGCCGGTTGGAGTTGCCCTCCACGTAGATCCTCAGCTTACGATCGCCGACCATGTCGAGAAGCACACCCAACTCGGCCGCGTAGCCCTCCGGCAGATTAGTGGCAAAATGGCGCGATCCGAGAAACACGTCGTTGCCTACGGCAAAATCGCCGTAGTCCTCTCCATCCACGAGCAGTATGTCGACCCCGCGCGGTGGCGCTGACTCGCTTAGCATGTCCGCCAACTCGAGGAGGATCGCCGTGCCCAACGCGCCGTCGTTGGCCCCGGTGACGGGTTTATCGCGATCCTCACTGTTAAGCGCTTGATCTGAGAAAGGCCGTGTATCCCAGTGGGCGAGCAGAAGGATGGGCGGCGACGACGAGGGATTGAAGCGAGCCAGGAAGTTGACGAGTGGTAACGTGTCGCCGTCCACCGTCGTATGGTTGAAGCGCTGCACGACCAACGTATCGGCCCGCTCCGCCAAGTACGCTTCCACCCAATCGGCCATCGCCTGGTGACCGGGCGCCCCGGGAACGCGGGGACCGAAGTCGACCTGCTGCTTGACCAGCTCGTACGCCGACGCTCCATCGAAGCGCGGATAGGAAGCGGCCGTCGTCGCGGAGCGTCCGCCGCGCTCGCCGTCGGCGCCGCCACAGGTCGCGGACACGACCACGAGCGACACCGCGATCGCCAACGCCAGAGCCCTCGGTCGCTTAACGTTCTCCCTCAACGGATCTCCCCTGTCTCGAGTAGGAACTGGCCGAAAAGTGATATCTCCAGCTGCGTAGAGCCAGGGCGCTGGCCGATGTCGCTTTGTGTGTCACGCCAAGACCCCTGCAGCCCCAGGGTAAAAGGCGGAACATCGGTATTGACCGTGAGATCGATGGTGCGAATGCGCCGGTCGGTGAAGGGTTCGCACGCCGGCAGGTCCTGACCGCTGGCCTCGGGTGGCGTTCCCTCGGCGAAGACCGCTCCGAGCTGGCGACATTGCCCTTGGTCGTTCTGTGAAAACCTGAGCAGAATCCCGATCGGGTTGCGGAAGGTCCCCGTGTCGCTGATCGGCCGGACCCGGCCCGTCAGCTGGAGCGACTGATTCGCGTTGTCACCTATCGTCAATCCGGTCGGATCACGACGTTTCTCGTCGATCAAGGTCAGCGAGTAGCTCAAGACCCATTCGGTGGTGAAGTTCAGGTTCACATTAAGGGGAATCGTGCGGTTGTCCACCACACGGGTCTGGTCGGCGTCGATCACGACATTCCGGGTGTTGCGTAGCGTGTAGCCGGTACGGAACCCGAAGCTATTCACCCAGCGAGCCAGGAAGGCGGGAAGCGGGATACGGCTCCAATTGAACGCGATGCTCGGCCAGGTAATCGTCTGACTGTTATTCCGCGTGATCGGGGTCCAGACCAGCTGGTCGTTCTCGCTGTAGTCGAAGTTGAAACTCGCGTTCAACGGTAGCCGGATGCCGCTGGAGAGCGTAACGGCTTCTCCGTCGTTCACACGGCTGGCCGTATCGCCGTCCTGCACTCGAAAGGCGTCGAACCCACCGAAACCCAGTTGATATTGAAGGCTGGGCCGCGCCCCTCTCCGCTGGTAGTTCGAGCTCAGCGAACCCGTCCAGGTCGCGGTGAGGATGTCGAGCCAATCGAACAGTCCCAGCACTCCCTTCATCACGCCCGATTGTTCTTGTCCGAAAATGCTGCGGAGGAGGACTGGCGCGTTGAAACCGGCTGAAAGCCGGACCGCTCGCGAGTTGTTGAAGTCGCTCGTGAGTACCGTGTCTCCTTCCTGCTCGGTGATGAACGACGCTCCGCGATTGAAGCGATACCGTGTGTCCAGGCTCGCTTGAGGAAGTAGCCAGGTCGCGATGCTCGGGCGCCAGGTCCAGTTGACGTTCACCGTTCGACCCGTCTCGTAACCCAGATCGATGCCGAACAATCTCACGCGCTCTGCATCCAGCAAGTCCCGCCCCGCCTGGCCGGCGACCAACTGGTCAGTGGGAACGAGCTCACGAGCCTGCGTCGAGGAGACGGTACCCGTGAGTGAGGGCACGGGCGCGAAGTTCATCGTCGCGTTGCCGATGAGCCGCTCGTCCAGCCGCAAGACCGGAACGGCGGCCGTGTCGTCGGGCAACTGAATGATCTCCTCGAAACGCTCTGTGTTCGATTCGGTGTTGGTGTAGTTGGTGCTGAACTGAACGCTCAAAGGTGTCAAGCGGAACCGCCAGTCTTTGCCGGGAAAGAGAGGCAGAGACAAGTCGATGACGTCATCGCGGAAGCTGTATCCCGCGCCGAGTCCGCTGGATCGGGTTTGCGAGCGTGAAGTCCGCGACTTGCGGTTGTCGTAGGAAAACCTCAGGGACGAGTTGTCGATGAACCAGCCGACATAAGGCGTGTTTCCGGTCCTTTGCCGACTCAGACCGAGATCCATGTGCAGGTTCTTCGTGTTCGGTGTGCGCAGGCCCGAAAGCTGCTCGACGAAAACGTCCGTCCGCGGAAGTAGTATCGGGGCCGCTGACGACGACGTGTAGTTGACCGAGAACGGCATATTGAGCGCCCAAGCATCCGGTAATAGTTCGTCGACGCGCAGGTTCCCCCCAATGCCGAGGTTCTTGCTGGAGCGGAACCTCGGGTCCTGAGCGAGCTGCCGGAAATACGGGTTCTCGCTGGAGTACGTGAGGCGCAGCCCGAACACGTCACCGCCCCGCAAATCGAGACTGAACTGCCCAACCACACCGGTATTATCTACCGCGGAGCTCAGACGGATGTCGTTCACCCACAACTCTCCGGTCAGCGGCGTGGCCGAACCCGAGTTGTAGGCGCCGAGCGAGATCTGCCGGACCGCGGCCAGGTTGGGCGCACGTGAACGCTGGCCTATGACTACGGCGTAGCTGCTATCCCCATCCTCGAAGACGTCGACATCCCAGACCTGCAAGGTCGTGTCACCCGGCAAGCCGCCCGACGTGAGCATGGTTTCCTCGGCCTTCGTACGCAGCGCGATGAACCGGTTGAAGTCGATGTCGATCTCGGGCAGCCAGGCCTGGCGAACTTGGTCGCGCCCCGCGCCCTCGGGTACCGCCGTGAGTGCAGTGCGGTAGAGGTAGTAGTTGGCCGCGTTCTCTCCCAACTTGACCAAGAACTGCAGCGGCTGGCCGTCTCCCCACGGCCCTTCTATGCCGAGTGCCCAGACCAGCAGACTGCGGTAGGCCAGAAAGTCACGCGGTGTTTGAGTGTACTGCAGGAGGACTTCAGCCCGCTGATCTGTACCGACTTCGGTGAAGCTGATGCTCAACGATTGTTCGTTGAACCCTTGGGCCGACCCGAAGCTCAGCGGATCCGCGGCGTTCGCCACCTGGTCGGTGACACCCGGCGGCGAAACGTAGCGAGTGTCGACGGTGCTGATCGGTCCGACATCGACGAGCGCATTGGGCGAAGAGACTGCCGTTGTATCGGTCAGTCCTTCGACGAGACCGCTCTCGCTCCGCTTGAGCCAGCGCGAGCCCAGGAAGCGTGCGCGCGCCAGGATCAGGCTATTGTCCGAGCTCGTCACCCAGGTGAAACGGAGGTGTCGAACATTCTGGAACTCGGCGTCTGTGACGCGCTCCTGATGGTCCGGCCGACGCAGGGGAATTCTGAACAACTTGAAGCGAACCCCGGGAACGAGCTGATTCGCGTTGCGGACGAAGTAAGGGTTAGAGGGATCTCCCAATTCTACGGTATAGCGGAAGAACCGCTCCTCGGAATCCAGGATACTGTTCTGGTTGAGGTCCTCGGTGTCCTCGAGGCCGTTCTGGCGAGTGCAGTTCGCCGCGACATCGCCGAGGCGGTAGGTGATCTGTCCGGGGATCGCCTCACAACCGGTGCCCCAGAGCCCCACGTCATCGGTGTTGCTCCACACCTTGGGCGGATCGACCTCCCGGTTCAGCGTTCCCAGTCCCGACGGCTGACCCAGGGAATCGATGGCGAAAGCATCCTCGCTGACGGTGCCGAGATCGATGATCAAGTTCGTGGAGTCGGCAAGTTCGTCGCTAACGGCCACATAGAATTCGAGAAACTCGATATTGGTGAAGTCCAGGCCGGACGACGAGAGTACGGCCGTGAACGCTCCCCAGGCGGGTCCCGGTGGCGGATTCGGATTCGGAGACAACTGACGGTTCTCCGGCATCCGCGCGGTGATCGAGAGAACGGGCTCGGTCGTCTCCGTGCCCTGGATGAGGATCTGATCATCGACGTCGCTCGGCCTCAAACCACCGACGATGACCTCGCCGTCCGCAGTGTTGACGCTGTACTGGTCCTGCCAAACGAGCTCCGCCGCATTTTCGAGGGCGAAGGCGACCGGAGCGACCTGCTCGGCGCCGGCGGTCGTCGACGATGCGGAGCCGAGGCGCCAGGCACGCGACAACGCCGACAGCGTGAAACCGGGCCCGCCTTCGAAGTCCTCGACGTAGGTGATGCCCTGGGTATTCGTGGTCGGCAGCGACACGGCGACTTCGCCGTCGAGGTTGATGACGGACTGTACATCGGTATCGACCCCTGGCAGCGCGTTGACGAGCGAGGTGAGCCACTGAGGACGGAAATTGAGCCGTCCCGATAGACCTCCCAGTTGAACCGCTGCCGGCTCGAGGCCGAGCTCCGGTCTCGTCTGGAGCGTCTTCTCCGTCTGCGAGAGCCCGATCAGGTTGAATTCGCCCGCCTCACCTAACCCGTAGCGTGCCTGGAAGCCGAATACGCTTGTGGGTGCGAGTTGGAAGAGCGGCTTTTGCTCGAAGGTAACGCGCACGCGAGCATCCGGATTGTTGGCGAAGAAGCGCTCCGGCTCTCGCAGTTCGACCTGGCCGACATCGTAGTCGATGCTGTAGTCCTGGCCACGTATCAGCTCCTGTTCATCGATGAAGACCTTGTCGCTGCCTTCCCTCACCCCGCCGGCACCCAGTGATATCGTCGACAGGAAGCCCTCGAACCGTTGACGAAACGTGAGCGTCAGCAAATACAGGTTCGACCCGAACCGCACCTGGTCGTTGGATTCGTCGTAAATCGCGGTGTTTCGGTCACCAGGCTCGAGCGGGAACGGTGCGCCCGACAGGCCCGGCACGTTATTCAAGGGCGGAGGAAGTTTGAATGGCTCGAGGGTCGGGAAGACGATGTAGGTACCTGAGGGGCCAGGCGCCACGTCGGTACCGGTGGTCAGCTGGTAGATCTGGGAGAGATCGATCCGATTGTCGGTGGGGTCATCGTCGAGGCCGAAGATCTTGATGAACTCGAGCTGGCTGCCATCCACGGAGGCGCGAAAGGTGTTGCCGACCTCGGGATCGCCCTGCGAGATGATCAGCTCTACCGTCGATTCGATTACGCCCGGACTGGCCGATACGCGGTAGATCTGGTGCATCTCGCGGGCCCAGGTGGCCGTGCCGGGGCGCAGGTTCAAGCCCTTGATCAGCTCCAAAGTCGGCGGCGGCACACTGTCAGGGTTCGCATTGTTGGCATCGGATTGTTGTTCAGCGTCGAAGGTGCCGATCTCCGTGCCGTCCGCGGCGATATAGGTGATGGCCAGTCCTTCCTGGTCGCGAATCTGGTTGCGAAGCTGAATCCAAAGACCACTCTGATGGAGTATGTAGTCCTCGCCGTCGATGAGCGGTCGAAACAGTCCGGTGAGCGTGTCGGTGACCACCGTGTCGACGCCCGCCTCTGTCAGCAGGGTGTCTTCGGCAGTCGCAATCGCCGTGATAAAGCCTTCCGGTACCTGGGCGCCGAGTCCGGTCCCGATGACTTCGTAGCGATAGACCTTCACGAGCGAGGCTGGCCGTACGTCGGTCGGCGCATCGCTGGCAGTCAGGTCCTGAATGTCGACATGCGGGTAGTTGTTCAACCTTCGAGGGTTGAAGAGAAAGAAGAAACGCCCGAATTCGTAGTCAGCGTCGTCGAGAATGGTTGTGGCAGACTGCTCGAATCCCTGACCGCTGCCGCCCAGCTGGAGATCCCGAACACCCACATCGCCTTTCTGCTGCGCCCAGACCGTCTGGAAATCGATGGGACCCATGATGCCGGTAGCCCGAAAGCCGAAGTTGCCCGCCGGAATACCCTGGGTGAGGAAGCGACTCTGAGGCAGGGGAAAGCTGACGTCACCGACCTCGACCCGCTGAAGGATCTCATCCTCGAGTCCCTGATAGAACACGTTGATGTTATTCGCGGCGTCGAACTCGCGCCGGTTGTCATAGTCCACGCTCACAAAGATGCGATCCGAAATCGTTCCTCCGACCCGCGCACCGAACTGGATATCGGGTTTCAGCGTCGGTATCAGGCTCGGATTGCAGTTGAGCGCGAGTGCCACATTGCACGGCCGGAATCGATTCCAGCCACCGCCGAGCTCCATGCGGCCCTGAATGGCTAGGCCCAAATCCGCGTATTCCTCAAACACGTCCGGAATGATCTGGCTCGTGGCTTCGGCCGAGTCGGGCTCGGGCTCCAGAGGCACCAGTTCCTGAATCTCCAGAGTATCCTCGGCCAGCCGCGCCTCGCCCTCAGCCGCGACCGGCACTTCTATCTCCGCCTCAGCGCCAACCGGCATCGCCTCGCCTCGGCCGGCCGCGGGACGGCTGGCGAGCCAGGCCGTGGACCGCCAAGCTCGTGCCCGACCTCGCAACGATGTCGCCCAGGCCTCCTCCCATCTCCTGGCTCGAAGGCGCGCCTCGGGCCTCTGCCAGGTCGGATCCAGCAACCGCGAGGTCAGGTCGACGGGATAGGGGAGGTCGACTCTACGCAGACCCAAGTTGAGCGACGGCGGGGGTGGCGGGGGCACCGAGGTGTCCTGGACGGCGGTATCGGCCTCGATGGCCGCGGTGGTATCGGGTGCGGCGCGACCGGGGGTGGCGAAGCCGGTATCCTGGGCTACCGTATCGGGTTGCAGGGTGCTCGTATCCTGGGGAGCAGGGAGACGAGCGCGCACCGATCCTCCAGGGGTGAGAATTCCACCCGCTTGCTGGGGCAACCCCGTCAGAGCCAGAATGAACGCTGCGGGGCCTGCGAGGAGGGTAAGCCTCAGGCGCACCTTTTGGCGATCATGAGGGTAACTATATAGTGCCTCGACTCCAGTGATACCGAAGACCCGATGAAGATACTCCGGCGCTATATACTTAGCGAGCACATTGGGCCGTTCATCGCCGCGCTCGGCGTTCTGACGGGCCTCATGCTGCTCAACCAGCTGGCCAAGCGATTCGGCGACCTGATCGGGAAGGGTCTACCGTGGTACGTGATTGCCGAGGTCTTCGGCCTCTCGATGCCTTTCATCATTGCCATGACGATGCCGATGGCGGTCCTGGTCGCCGTGCTCTACTCATTCCAGCGGCTGACAGGTGACAACGAGATCACGGCATTCAAGGCGGGCGGTGTGAGCCTGGTGCGGCTCACGATTCCCGTGCTGATGGCGGCGACCGTGCTAGCCGCGACCATGGTGTGGTTCAACGACAAGGTCTTGCCGGAATCCAATCACGCGCTTCGTCAGCTTCTCACCGACATCGGACGAAAGCAACCGACCTTCGAACTACGTGAGCGAGTGGTAAACGAGGTTGCGCCGGGCAAGCTCTTCCTGCAGGCGGCCCGGATCGATCGGATGAGGAGCGTTCTCTGGGATCTTACGATCTTCGATCTCGGGCGAACGAACGTGAACCGGACGATCTACGCCGACTCCGGCCACATGGCGTTCAACCAGGCGCAAACCGACCTGTACCTCACGTTGTTCGACGGCTCAATGCACGAGCTGGACATGCAGGACGCCTCCATGGATCAACGCACCGACTACAGCAAGCAAGTGATTCGGGTCGCGGGTGTGACCAACGAGTTGGAACGTGGCGCGTCTGCAAGTTGGCGCGGCGATCGCGAGATGAACATCGCGATGATGCGGGATGAGGTGGTCGAGCGGCACGAGCGACTGACCCAACTGCAGGACTCACTAAACCAGTTTATCTCGACGCTCGCTCCCATCCGCTCCGAACCCGCCGCTGCCACGCCTCCAGGTCAGGAGAAGAAGACGACCGGCGATTCGTCTGTCGTTTCGGGCAGCGACCCAGGCGACAGCGTCAGCGCCGAAGGCTCGAGTACGGCTAGCCCCGCAGAGCTGGGGGCCGCGGCCCGCGCGCGCGCGATGCGAGCGCATGCCATCGACGTGGCCGGAGACGAGGAGGAGGAAGACGAGAGCCGCCCGATAGGCCTGCAGGAAATCAGGCGGCGCTTTGTTCCGCAGCGATCCGCCTCCTGGCCGCCGCGTGGAGAGCCGGTGGCGTTCGCCGCACAAACGCGATCGCACCTCGAGCGCATGGCCTCGCGCATCAGCCTCCAGCGGCGCGAGATGAACCGCTATAGGGTCGAGATCCAGAAGAAGTACGCGATCCCGGTCGCCGCGATCGTGTTCGTCCTCATTGGTGCGCCGGTCGCGGTGCGTTTCCCGCGGGGCGGCATCGGGATGGTGATCGGCGTCAGCCTCACGGTCTTCTGTGTGTACTACATCTTCCTGATCGGGGGTGAAGACTTCGCAGATCGCGGCTTCATGTCACCGTTCTGGGCGATGTGGGCCCCCAACGTGCTCTTTACCGCTCTGGGCTGCGGCCTCCTCTATGCGGTCACGAGGGGTGCGACACGCCGGCGGCGCGTCGTACCGGCACTGAGCGCAGCGCTGGAGGCACTGCGTGGAGCCGTGCCCATACCACGATTATTCAAAAGCCGGGGGCGAGGTTGAAGACGCTCGACCGCTACGTCGCCGGATTCTACTTGAAGGTATGGGTCATTTGCGTCGTAGGTGCGCCCTTCTTGTTCATCGTCTTCAAGATGACCGACGATCTCGACAAGTATCTGTCGAGAGGCCTCACGGTCAAACAGGTCTTGTTGGCCTACGTCTACGATTTCCCTTACCAGATGTCGCTCTCTCTGCCGGTGGCGAGCCTGTTCGGTGCGGTGTTCACGGTGGCGCTGATGAGCCGGCACTTCGAGGTCACGGCCGCCAAAGCCAGCGGCGTCAGCTTCTACCGTCTCATCGCGCCAATGGTCGTGCTGGGTGCGGCGGTAAGCGTTGCGGGCCTGGGACTGGGCGAGGTGGTGCCGGTGACGAACCGCCTGCGAGCCGAGGCGCTGCAGGAGCGCGTCAGCGCCGGGCGCGGGATTCGCGCCAGATTCGTATACGGGGCGGACGGTGGCCGCGCCTATACGATCAAGCGCTTGGCGGCGACCGACGGTCAGATTCAGGGCATCGTGATCGACCGTGAAGGTACCGGGGCCGAGTACCCGACCTACCGGGTCTTCGCGCCGACGGCGGAGTGGAACGAACGTCGATGGGCGATGCACGACGGCTATCTCCATTACTTCCCGGTGAAGGGCCGTGTCGTCACCTTCGCCTTCGACACCTTGCTTCAGAGCGATTTTTCCGAAAGTCCACGGGACCTGCTCGCGCAGCAGAAGGACCCAGAAGAGATGAACTTCGCCGAGTTGGGCTCCTTCATTCGGTCGATCGAGAGATCGGGTGGAGACGCGCGGAAGCTGGAGGTGGAGCGCATGCTGAAGATCGCGCTTCCAGCCGCCTGCTTCATCGTCGTGCTCTTCGGCTCGGCGCTGGGAAACAGCACAGGCCGGGCCGGCCCGGCGATGGGCGTTGGAATCGCTCTGGGCACGGTGCTTTTCTACCTATTAAGCGTGCGAATATCTCAGGGATTGGGTGCGGGTGGAGTGATGCCGCCAGCACTGGCGGCCTGGCTTCCAAACCTGTTGTTCCTCAGTATCGGCCTCGTGTTGCTCGCGCGGACTCGGACCTAGCAGCCGGCGAGACGACCGCCCGACCTAGGTTACTAGCGCGAGCTGAGCGGTTCCAGCAGCGAACAGCCACCCGCTCGCTCATCTGCCTTAAGCAGGAGATCGCGCGAATCGCCACCGTCCTCTGGATGGCTGGCCATGCCGATGCGTAGTCGCGCCGCCTCGGCGGTTCCCAGTCCCTT
>JBDHAI010000063.1:0-10240 GCA_039588155.1 Gemmatimonadota bacterium
GTTGGGGAACAATCGGCGCCGGATCGAACTGATGACCAGCCTACTTCTCTCGTTGCCGGGCACGCCGGTGCTTTACTACGGCGACGAGATTGGGATGGGCGACAACATCTACCTAGGTGACCGCAACGGAGTGCGCACGCCGATGCAGTGGAGTGCGGACAGGAATGCGGGGTTTTCCCGAAGCAACCCACAGCAGTTGTTCTTGCCCACGATCATCGACCCGGAGTATCACTACGAAGCGATCAACGTCGAGGCACAGCAAAACAACGCTCATTCACAGCTCTGGTGGATGAAACGAATACTCGGGATACGCAAGAGATTCCGAGCCTTCTGTCGAGGCGAGACAGAGTTCCTTCATCCGGAGAACCGCAAGGTTCTAATGTTTCTCCGGCGCTTCGAGGATGAGCAAGTCCTGGTGGTCGTCAACCTATCACGGTTCGCGCAGGCCGCCGAGATCGATCTCGCCGAGTTCGCCGAGATGGTGCCCGTCGAAGTCTTTGGCCAGACCTCTTTTCCGACGATCGGCCACGAGCCGTACTTTCTTACCCTAGGCCCGCACGCTTTCTACTGGTTCACGCTTCAGCCCAGCGAAGAGCAGGCTGCCGCCGTCGCCGTAGCGCCCGAGTTGCCATCTCTCAACGTCAAGGGCGCTTGGGTCGAGATTCTGCAAGGTAAGAACGGCTCCCAGGTCGAGCGCGTACTGCCGGGCCACCTGAAGGGGCGGCGCTGGTTCGCGAGCAAAGCGCGGAAGATACTGTCGACGCGAATCATCGAGAGCCTACCCGTGCGGGCCGGCGGTTTGGACACACTCATCTGTCTGGTCGAGGTCGAGTTCACCGAGGGCGATCCTGACGTCTACCAGATACCGCTGACTTTCTCTAGCGGCGTACGCGCCAGTCAGGTACTGGAGCTCAATCCCCACGTTGTCGTGGCCCGATTGACCGTGACCGGTGAAGAGGGAGATATCGAGGGGATTCTCTACGACGCCGTGGTCGAGGATGCGTTCTGCGGCGGATTGCTCGACATCATTGCGGCGCGTCGCCAGCGAAGCGGTCGGGCGGGCCGGCTGCGCGGCCAACGAACGCGGAGATTCGCCAAGGTCTACGGGGCCGTTGAGGGAGAGCTCAAGTCGGCCCCGCTGGGCGCTGAGCAAAGCAACACCTCACTGGTCTACGGAGACCGGCTCATCCTCAAGCTGTTCCGGCGACTGTATCGCGGCGTGAATCCCGAGCTCGAAGTCGGACAGTTCTTGACCGAGCGCACCTCTTTTGGGAACACGCCACTCGTCGCCGGGGCCTTGGCCTACGAGCCGAGAAAAGGCGAAAAGGTCACCCTGGCCATCTTGCAGGAGCTGGTGCTCAATGAAGGCGATGCTTGGGAGTTCACGCTGGACGCACTGCAGAGGTACTTCGAGCGGGTGCTGGCCAATCCCGTCGACACCGGCGAGTTGTCCGTAGCTAGCGAATCGCCCCTGGCGTGTCTGGACGAAGAGATCCCGGAGTCTGTGGAAGACGCCATCGGAGGGTTTCTCGAGTTCGCGCGGCTGCTCGGCCAGCGAACGGCCGAACTGCACGTAGCACTGTCATCGCGCGGCGATGAACCTGATTTCGCGCCGGAACCGATCACGGCTATGTACCGGCGCTCGATTTATCAGTCGTCGCGAACCCGCGCCGACCAGGCGTTCGAGCTATTGCGCAAGCGGCTGTCACGCTTGCCCGCTGAGATCAGGGGCGAAGCCCGTTCTGTATTGAACATGAGCAACCGGATCGACCAGCGGCTGAGATCGGTGGTGGACAGGAAAGCGGGCGGAAAACGAATTCGCTGCCACGGTGACTACCACTTAGGTCAGGTCTTATTCACAGGCAAGGATTTCGTCATCATGGATTTCGAAGGCGAGCCCGCGCGTCCCATAAGCGAGCGGCGGCTCAAGCGCACACCGCTGAGAGACGTAGGCGGAATGCTGCGTTCGTTCCACTTCGCCTCCGTATCCGCTCTAATCGCCGGTCCGGTCCGTCCAGAAGACATCCCGACGCTCGAACCCTGGGCCCACACCTGGTACAGGTGGGTCGTCGTTGACTTCCTGAAGGGCTACCTGGAGGGTGTGTCCGGAGCGGGAATTCTCCCGGAGGACCGCAGTCAGCTGGGTGCACTGCTCGACCTCTGCGTACTCGACAAAGCGCTCTACGAACTGATGTACGAGCTGAACAACCGCCCCGACTGGGTACTCATCCCGCTACGTGGCATCGCGTCGATCATCGCAGAAGGGGCTCCGGCGTGAGCGTGAGAACCGGAGGCTCACTGATGCGGGCCTGGCCCGGCCGCCCATATCCACTGGGTGCGACCTGGGACGGTGAGGGTGTGAACTTCGCACTCTTCTCCGAGCACGCCACCGGCGTCGACCTTTGTCTGTTCGATCGGCCGGGCAACGGTGAGGAAGCGGCGCGGATACCTCTGCGGGAGAGGACGAACAACGTCTGGCACGCCTACTTGCCGGATGTATTGCCCGGGCAACTCTACGGTTATCGAGTGCAGGGGCCTTACGATCCCCTTCACGGCCACCGCTTCAACCCCAACAAGCTGCTCACAGACCCCTATACCAAGGCGATCAGTGGAAGTGTGGTCTGGGACGACTCCCTATTCGGTTATGTCGTCGGTGACCGGGCGGAGGATCTCTCGCAGGACCGGCGCGACAGCGCGGGTCACCTACCGAAATGTATCGTCGTCGACTCGGCGTTCACCTGGGGTGACGATCGTCCTCCAAACACGCCGTGGAACCGGACCGTCATCTACGAGTGTCACGTCAGAGGTTTGACGCTCAGGCATCCGGCGGTACCGGCGCACGTACGCGGTACTTACCTGGGGCTATCCTCCGAGCCGATCATCGAGCACCTGTTGAAACTGGGAGTTACGGCGATCGAGCTGATGCCGGTTCACCATATGCTCAGCGAGCATCATCTTCACGAGCTGGGGCTGACGAACTACTGGGGTTATAACACGCTGGGTTACCTGGCGCCCGATTCGAGATATGCGACCGGTGCATTGGGCCAGCAGGTGCAGGAATTCAAGATGATGGTGCGTTCCCTGCACAAAGTGGGGATTGAGGTCATCCTCGATGTCGTATACAACCACACGGCGGAAGGGGATCACCTGGGCCCGACGGTATCGTTCCGCGGAATCGACAACCGTTCGTACTACCATCTCGACCCGAAGAACCCACGTTATTACGTCGACTTCACCGGCACGGGTAACACGTTGAACATGCTAAATGCCCGGGCCATGCAGCTTATGATGGACAGCCTTCGCTATTGGGTGCAGGAGATGCATGTGGACGGATTCCGCTTCGATCTCGCGCCCGCGCTGGCACGCGAGCTCTACGAGGTGAATCGGCTGGCCTGGTTCTTCGATATCATGCAGCAAGACCCTGTCCTGTCACAGGTCAAGCTGATCGCCGAGCCCTGGGACCTCGGCAAGGGCGGCTATCAAGTCGGTAACTTCCCGACGGGCTGGGCCGAGTGGAACGGCCGTTATCGCGACACGCTGCGCAGGTTCTGGCGCGGCGACAGCAGTCAGTTGGCGGATCTCGGTTACCGGCTTTCGGGTAGCAGTGATCTTTACGATCGCGGGGGTCGGAGTCCGTACGCGAGCATCAACTTCGTTACCTGTCACGACGGTTTCACTTTGCAGGATCTGGTCAGCTACGACCGAAAGCACAACGAGGCAAACGGCGAGGGCAACCGTGACGGCGCGAACGAGAACTACAGTCACAATTGGGGAGTGGAAGGGCCAAGCGAGTCGCTCGAGGTCGTTCGCGTTCGCGAGCGCATGAAGAAGAACTACCTGGCGACCCTGGCGTTCTCGCAGGGTGTGCCCATGATTTCCCACGGCGATGAGCTGGGACGAACCCAACTGGGCAACAACAATGCGTACTGCCAGGACAGCGAAGTATCCTGGACAGATTGGGATCTCGACGACCGTCGCCGGGAGCTACTCGAGTTCACTCGTCAGGTCTTTGCGATCCGCTCAGCGAACCCCGCCTTGCGACGGCGGACGTTCTTTCGGGGCAGCCCGTTGGGGACACCAAGCAAGAAAGACGTCATTTGGTATCGACAAGATGGACAGGAGATGGTGGAAGCGGACTGGAAAGATCCGGAGGGACGGGTGGTGGGCATGCTCATTCACGGTGACGCAACCGACGAGTTGGACGAGCGGGGCCGTCTCATCAAAGGCGAGAGCGTGCTGTTACTGCTGAATGCCGGGGACCGCTCACGCTTTTTCACGCTACCCGAGCTGTCGGGTGTGGGGGCGTGGAGAGAGTTGCTCAACACGGCCCGGCGCGGGCAGCGCCACATCCGCGCTGCTGGCGTTCAGCTCGTCGCTCACTCGCTCATCTTGTTGACCAGGTAACGCCACAAGAGCCGGTATTCAATGGCGCGACAAAAATCTGAGCCAGGCAAAGGTGGGCGAGCCGCACCGCTCGCGGTAGACCCGTCAGATCTTGAACGGCTTCTGGCCGGTGAGCATTACGAACCGCATCGCTGTCTGGGAGCACACCCCGCGAGTGTAGGCGGGCGTGCCGGTGTCGTGGTGCGCGCCTTTCATCCCGACGCCGTGCGAGTCGAATGCCTCCTCGATGCAGACCGTTCGTCGGCGATGTCGCCACTGGGGGCCGGCGGCCTCTTTGCCGTGTTCATTCCGAATGTCGAAATCCCGCTTCGGTACCGACTTCGCTTCCACTTCGCGGACGGTCAGACTTGGGAGCGAGATGATCCCTACAGGTTCCTTCCCACGATTGGCGATGTCGACCTGCACCTTTTCAACGAAGGGACGCACCGCCGACTCTGGAGTTGTCTGGGCGCTCACTGCCGCACGATCGATGGTGTGGACGGCGTTGGATTCGCCGTATGGGCGCCGAACGCGCGCCGGGTTAGCGTCGTCGGCGATTTCAACCGTTGGGATGGACGTGTTCTACCGATGCGAGCGTTGGGAAGCTCGGGCATCTACGAGCTATTCGTTCCCGAGCTGGCGCCGGGCGTTCTCTACAAGTACGAGATCAAGACGCAAGGCGGCGAAATCGCCATAAAGACCGACCCCTTCGCCTTTGCCATGGAGCTGCCGCCAGGCACCGCGACGCGAGTGTTTGCTTCGTCCTATGACTGGGACGACGCGGAGTGGCTGGCGGCGCGGTCGAGCTTTGACCCGGGTCGGGAAGCGCTGGCGATCTACGAGGTTCACCTGGGGTCGTGGGCCCGTGTGCCCGAAGAGGGCCAGCGGCCGCTTACCTATCGGGAGATCGCTCCGAAGATCGTCGAGCACGTGCGCCGCTTCGGTTTCACGCACATCGAGCTATTACCGATAGCTGAACATCCTTTCACGGGCTCCTGGGGCTATCAGATCAGCGGTTACTTTGCGCCGACGTCACGCTACGGTACCCCGGACGATCTGCGTTACCTGATCGATCATTGTCACCAGAACGGCATCGGCGTCATCGTCGATTGGGTGCCGGCCCATTTTCCCAAGGACGAGTTCGCGCTGCGGCGCTTCGATGGCACAGCCTTGTACGAGCACGAGGACCCGCGCCGGGCCGAGCATCCCGATTGGGGGACACTGATCTTCAACTACGGCCGCAAAGAGGTGCGGAACTTTCTTATCGCCAACGCGCTGTATTGGCTCGAGGACTTTCATGTCGACGGACTCCGCGTCGATGCCGTCGCGTCTATGCTGTATCTCGACTACAGTCGCGAGGCGAATGAATGGGTTCCCAACATCTACGGCGGGCGCGAAGACCTGGAGGCGGTGGATTTCCTCAAGCAGCTGAACGATACCATCCATAGCGAGCATCCGGGCTGTATGACCATCGCGGAGGAGTCGACGGCCTGGCCGGGCGTCAGCCGACCGACCAGCGAAGGCGGCCTGGGATTCACGTTCAAGTGGAACATGGGTTGGATGCACGACACGCTCGAGTATTTCAAGAAGGATCCGGTACACCGGAGGTGGCATCTCGACCAGCTCAGCTTCGCTATGATCTACGAGTACAGCGAGCGCTTCGTCATGCCTCTATCGCACGACGAGGTCGTTCACGGCAAAGGCTCCCTACTCGGCAAGATGCCGGGGGACGAGTGGCAGAAGTTCGCCAACCTGAGGGCGCTGCTGACCTATCAGTACACCCGGCCGGGCAAGAAACTGTTGTTCATGGGAACGGAACTTGCCCCCTACGAAGAATGGAATCATGACAAGAGCCTCGACTGGCACCTGGCCGACGAGCCTTTGCGGTCGGGGCTCGGCTGCTTTCTCGAGGAGCTCGGCCGCTTGTATCGCAGCTCACCGGCGCTGTGGCGGGACGACCACGAGTACGGAGGCTTCGCCTGGATCGACTGCAATGATCGGGAGAACAGCGTGATCTCTTTTGTGCGGCGCGCCGGCGAAGACCACCGGGTAGTCGTAATGAACCTGACCCCGGTTCCCCGGGAGGACTACCGAATCGGCGCCCCGACAGGCGGAACGTATGATGTCGTGTTCTGCAGTGACGCGCGGGAGTACGGCGGCAGCGGGTTCGAGATTCCCTCCTCGAGTGAGAGCGAGCCGATCTCCGTTCATGGCTACCCGCAGTCTCTGCAACTTCGACTGCCGCCGCTGGGCTGCCTGGTGCTGTCGCCGAGACGCTAGCTAGATAACGCAAGCTAGAATCGCCCGATCGAATGCAGATAGAGAAGCGTGAATGAACATCACTACCGATCAACCCAAGATCGCCTACTTCTCGATGGAGATCGCCCTCGATCCCCATATCCCGACCTACTCCGGCGGCTTGGGCGTGCTGGCGGGTGACATCCTGCGTTCAGCAGCCGATCTCGCCGTCCCCGTCGTCGGCGTCACATTGCTCCACCGTAAAGGCTACTTCCACCAGAGCCTCGACGAGTCCGGTGTTCAAAGCGAAAGCCCGCACGACTGGTCTCCGGAGGAAGCGCTCGAGGCGCTTCCAGTTGTCGTGACGGTCCAGATCGCGGGGCGCGACGTCCGCGTGAGGCCATGGCTGTTCCGCGTCGCCGGGTTCGATGGGTACAAGCTTCCCGTTTTCCTGCTCGACACGGATCTACCGGAGAACAGTGCCGAGGATCGCGGCCTGACCGATCAGCTGTATGGTGGCGACCAGCGATATCGTCTGCGTCAGGAAGCAGTGCTGGGTCTCGGGGGCGTCGCCGTGCTTAGAGAGTTGGGTTACGGCAGCGAACTGGCTTATCACATGAATGAGGGCCACTCCGCCCTACTGACCCTGGCGTTGTTGGAGGAACAGCTGAATGAAGGAGAGAAGGAACTCACGGAGAAGGCAATCGATGCGGTACGCAGTAAGTGCGTGTTCACCACCCACACACCCGTGCCTGCGGGGCACGATCAGTTCCCGAAGGATTTGGTGAGAGAAGTACTGGGAGCGGAACGCATGGCCGAACTGGACGGCAGCGAGTGCTTACTGGACGGGGTACTCAACATGACGTACCTGGGGTTGCGTTTCTCGCACTATATCAACGGCGTCTCCATGCGGCACGGCGAAGTATCGTTGGATATGTTTCCTGGGTATCTGGTGGAAGCGATCACTAACGGCGTACACGCAACGACCTGGACATCTCAACACCTCGCCGAGCTATTCGATCGCTATACTCCCGGTTGGCGTAACGACAACCGCTACCTGCGCTACGCCATCCGGATTCCGCTCGACGAGGTCCGCGATCGACATCTGTCTGCCAAGCGTGACTTGTTGGACGAAGTGGAAAAGCGCTGTGGAGAACGCTTGAAGGAAGACGCATTCACCGTGGGCTTTGCCCGGCGTGCGACGCCATACAAGCGGGCTGATCTTCTGCTCAGCGATCCGGCGCGCCTGAGGCAGATCGGACAGCAGATCGGGCCACTCCAGGTCATCTACGGGGGTAAGGCTCACCCCCGTGATGAGGGCGGCAAGGAGCTGATCCGGAAGATCTTCCAGGCTTCCAGCCAACTGGGGGAATTCGTTCGTGTCATCTACTTGGAGGACTACGACTGGACGCTCGCCCAACACCTGGTGGGCGGTACCGACCTATGGCTGAACAATCCGAGGCCACCGCGCGAGGCATCTGGTACGAGCGGCATGAAGGCCGCCTGCAACGGTGTGCCGAGTCTGAGCGTGCTCGACGGCTGGTGGATCGAAGGCCACATCGAAGGTGTTACGGGTTGGTCGATACCGCGGGAATCCACACACGAAGATGATGCAGCCGAGGCCGCAGCTCTCTATGACAAGCTCGAGCGCGTCATTCTCCCCCTCTACTACGAACAGCCGCTCGCCTACGCGGAGGTCATGCGTTCGGCGATAGCCCTCAACGCATCGTTCTTCAACACGCAGCGTGTGGTCTCGCAATACGTGCTAAACGCCTACTCCTGAGTGTTTCATAGCAGGAGGAGTTTCTCGGGACCTCGGGCGTGGTCGAAGCTAATCCGAGCCGGTGTGTGAAGCGGCCTCCTTGCTGGCGAGCTCGAAGGTCTTGGTCTCGCCGCGCTTGAAGGTGTAGATCTTGTCGTTGACGCCGATTCTGGCGTAGGGCGCCCAGGTTCCCTCGAAGGAGACGGTGAGTTGGTCATGCGTGATATGGAGTCGGAACCAGTGGCCCCAGTACTGGATTCTAGAGCGAACGGAAGCCAGCTCGTTTGGAAGGCGCGGATTCAGCCAGAGCACACCCTCACGCAGCGCGATTCCGCTGTAACAACGTTGGATAAGGTCGACAGTGCCGGCCATCGCGCCCATGTGGATGCCTTCGGGCGTCGTTCCGCCCTGCACGTCTTTGATATCGGCCTGGACCGCTGTCTCGAACCAACGCCATGAGCGTTCGCGATCTAAACGCGCCTGCACCCACGAGTTGACGATAGCACTCAAGGTGGAGCCGTGCGAAGTCCGCCGCAGGTAGTATTCGATGTTCCTGGGGATTGACTCGGGATCGAAATCATAGCCCATCCACTCGAAGAGTTGGGCCAGCCGTTCAGCGGTGAACAGGTAGAACAGCATGAGGACGTCCGCCTGCTTGCTCACCTTGTAGCGATTTGCCGAGTCGCCCTCCGCCTCGAGGATGCGATCGAGCCGGTGAATATCACCATGCTTGGCCCGATAACCGTCCCAATCGAACTCCTCGAGCTTCTCGTAGCCCTCGAACTGACTGATGATGCCGCTATCTTGGAACGGTACGAACATTTTACGGCCGATTTCCTCCCACTGGGACACCTCATCCTCGGTCATCAACAAATCTTGGAAGATCTCGGTCTTGCAATCGTCATCCAGCAGCGCCACGACGCGTCCCCCACACTGCAGGACCCACGCTGCCATGACATTCGTGTAGGCGTTGTTATCGAGGCCAGGTTGTTTGGCATCGGGATAAGCCGTGTGATACTCGTCAGGTCCAACCACACCGCGAATCTCGTAGCGGTCGCGCTCGGCATTGTAGTTCACTGTGCTCGCCCAGAACCGTGCGATTTCGAAAATTATGCGAGCGCCGTATGTGCAGATGAAGTCGCGCCGCCCCGTCGCCTGATAATGCCGCCACACGTTGAAGGCGATGGCGGAATTCACATGGCGCTGCAGATGGGTGTCGTCCTTGACCCAGCGTCCCGACTTGGGGTTCAGATGCACCACTTGCGTCTCTTCTTGGCCGTCGCTTCCGCTCTGCCAAGGGTACAAGGCGCCCTTGAAACCCTCTTGGCGTGCCAGGCGCCGCGCCTCATCGAGTCGGCGGTAGCGATACATCAGCAGAGCGCGTGCGATCTCGGGAACGCGGAGCTGCAAGTAAGGGAAGATGTAGAGTTCATCCCAAAAAATGTGCCCGCGGTACGCTTCGCCGTGCAGGCCGCGTGCCGGCACACCGACGTCGAGCTCCTGAATGTTCGGTGAGACGGTCTGCAGTATATGGAAGATATGAATGCGCAGAGCGAGTTGCGCGTCGTCCACGCCCTCCAGCTCGATGTCGCACCGATACCAGAGGCGTTCCCAAGCCAAGCGATGCCGTCGAATCAGGGATTGGAAACCTTCGGCCCGCTGGATGACCCGGCTGGCCTCATGAGCCGGCTCACTGATGGCCCAATCGCGCGACGTAAATATGGCGACGACTTTCTCGACACGGATCGGCGCTCCCTGTTCGACGCCGAAACTCAAAACCTGCTCGATGTAACCGAGTTTCTGGTTTGTTTCTCGCTCGACATCTACTGGCTCAGCCCCCTTGAAGATGCGAGTGCG
>JBDHAI010000064.1:0-14352 GCA_039588155.1 Gemmatimonadota bacterium
CATGGCGGCCACTCCCCGGGCGCCCGCTTCTCGCGCCTCCTCTATACAGGCCTGGATCAAGCGGCTCCCCAGGCCGCCCACCGCTTGTCCCTTGGGATAGACCCATAGGCAATGGACAAACAGCCAGCCGGCGGCGTCTATGGGCCGCCAAGCGAATTCGCCCGGCACGTATTCGAGGAAGGCCAGCGGCTTGCCCTTTCCGTCACGGAACAGCAGAAAGCGCAGGCCCTCGCTGAAACGCTCCTGAAGCCAGTCGACTTTGGGTTTATGGCCTGCATGCTTGCGATTCGTGATGCAGCCGATGCCGCACTCCGATAGGTTTCCCGGGCCGACCTTCTCCAGTATCGCGTCAGGCATTCGACGCCTCGTCTACAGCCTCCAAGACCTGCTCGCAGCTGAGTCCGATCCCGATCGTGACCGCGGGTATCACCAGATACGTGAGACCGATATCGGCGATATACTCACCCAAGGTCATCTGCATCGGCCCCCCCGCCAGCATGAGCGGCAGGTCGATCAGCACGTTGATCGCAAACCACAGACAGCCCAGGGCAATCCCTTCTTTGAGAAATCCCTTTCGTACGCCGCGAAAATAGACAACGGCAAACACAGCAGTCGCCGACGTAACGACTACGGGCATGATCGACTCGAACAGCGGGCGAGAAGATTCACGAAGTGGAAATATGAGAAATGCTACGACGAAGGCGGCGAGCCAGATGAGAAAGCCAAACAGTATTGCCTTACCTCTCGCAGCCATCTCTACCTCCCGTGCGAATTCTCATCTATGAACGGGTTCGAGGTACAATCGTGGTCAAGTCACCGCTGGGTTTGGAGGGCAATCCATCCTGACGAGATCGGAAGACTCAGATATCCTCTCTGGGCGGATCCTCCGGGGACGGTGTCTTCGCCGCCAGCGCCAGCCGCTCGGCCACCCCCTCCATCTGGCGCCGGCGCAGTCGCGCCCAGCCCGGCAGCTGGAGCGCGCCGACACCGAACATGCCAGCACCGATGGTGGACATGAAGATGGCTCCGCTCAAAGACCCGGGATCGGCGAGCTTACCGGCCATGGCCGAAAGGAGGATCGTTACCGCCGCCATCGCGAGCAGCGCGATCCCGCCGCTCATAAAGCCACGGGCGTTGCCTTTGACCGTTTGGAGGCGAAGCCGGTGTCCCGTCGTGGTCGGCTCGAGGAGGGCTTGCAAGTTGCCGTTCGTCCACTGGCGAAAGGGACCGTCGTATCTCACGGTGCCCCGGGCGTCGAACGTCTCGCGCAGATCAACCACCAGGTGCTCCCATTCCTCGTCCGAGAGCCGCCGGTCGAGCTCGACCATCCGCCCGACGCCGATCGGCAGACCGAGGAAGCTTCGCGACGTTGGGCGCCCGCTTCGCTCCATCGATCTGGCCGCATGCGCCACCAGCTCGGGCGGGATACCTACGTCGCGGCCGATCTCCTGCAGCTCGGCGAGTGTCATGCCCTCGCCCGGAGGGAGCTGACGGCGGCTGCCTTTCTGCGCTTCGGCAGCCCGCTCGAAGATGGCGGCAACTTCCTGCTCGCTGTATCGTCGCTCGGTCATAACACTTAAAGATCGCTGGACCCGCCGTCCGGTGCAAATGGGCGGCCCCTGGTCCGCCGCAGCGCCAGCTGGCCGCCTGTCATCACGCTCAAGCCCGCAGTAATATGACGGCCGATCGGATGGAAAACCCACTGACCATCGTCGAGGTCACCGGCCGACTTGGGATCGGCGGTGTGGAAACCCACGTCAGCCGCCTGGCGCGTGGGCTCATCCGGCGCGGCCACCGTGTCATCCTGCTGACCCAGGACAGCGGCGTGTACGGCGCGGAAGCCGAGTCGGCCGGGGCCGAGCTCGTCGTCCTTCCCTTCGACCGGCAGGGTCAACGGCAGGCGCTGGCTGAACTCGAGGCGCGGACCGTCGATCTCGTCCACGCCCACAACTACCGGGCCGCGCGATTCGGCGCGCCGTTGGCTCGGGCGTTGGGGGTACCGTTTATCATGACCGTCCACGGCCCACGCCCCTGGTTGAAGCGTGCGCTGTTTCGCGACTGGAGCGACCCGGTTCTGACGGTAAGCGAGGCCGACCGCGACAACATCGTCGGGCCCCTCGGTATCTCGGCAGACCGGGTCGTCGTCGGCTTCCTGGGTGTCGACACCGATCGCTTCAAGCCCGGCCTCGACGCATCGTCGCTGCGAGCCGAGTGGGACGTACCGAATGATTGTCTTCTCATCCTCAACGTGACCCGCTTCACGCATCGAAAGGCGCGGCCCGCTCTCGCATTGATAGAAGCGCTGCCCCTGGTGCGCGCCGAGGCCCTTGATGTGCGGCTCGTGCTGGTCGGTGAGGGAGGCGAGCTGGACCGCCTCTCGCTGGAAGCCGCGAAGCTCAATCGTTCCGCGGGGACGACTCTCGTAACCATCGCGGGTCCGCGGACCGACATCCCGCTGGTAATGAACACCGGTGATCTGGTGGTCGCCACAGCGACGACCGCCACCGAATCGCTCGCCTGCGCCACTCCCACCATCGCCTTCGGCCGCACGGGCTACTTCGGGCTCGTCACGCCCGATAACTTCGAGCGTGCTCGTGCCGTATGCTTCGCCGACCACGGTCACCTGCGCAGAGATCTCGGGGCTGATGAACTGGCCGGCGATCTGGTTTCCCTGCTCTCCGATCTGCCGGCCGCACGGATGCAGGCCGCGGAGGTGCGGAAGACCATAACGGAACGCTACAACGTCGAAAGCATGGTCGAGCAGATCGAATCGGTGTACCGCAATGTCGTCGAGCACAGCGATTCTAGATGTCCATCCACGTGAGGGCTTAGCGGAAACGCGATGCGCATCGTCGCGATAAACTCGACTCGGATCTGGGGTGGCGCCGAGGTGTGGTTTGGCCAGTTCTGCCCTGGCATGGCTCAGCGCGGTCACGAGGTGACGCTCGTCTGTCACCCAGACAGCGACCTACGTCGGCGCCTCGGCGACGACGGGCGAATACGGATCGTCCCCGTCGCCATCCGCTCGGAGCTTAACTACCTGCGAGCACTTCAGCTCGTCGTGGCACACCGACCGAAGGACATCAAGTTGAGCGCTATCGCTCGGTTGCTCGCGGGTCCCATCCCACTGGTGCATGTGAAGCATTACGGCGAGCTTTTGAAGAGTCGCTTCGACTACCGCGTCGTGTGGCGACGCGGCGTGTCTGCGATGGTTGTGGTGTCGCACGACAGCCTCGATCGACTCAAGAGAGGCACTCCATGGTTGGGGCAGATGCCGATGAGGGTGATCCACAACGGCGCCGACACCGACCGCTACCGACCGCTACCCGAGGTACGCAGCGGTGTCCGCCAGGCTCTCGGCATACCTGGCGACGCTTTCGTGGTCAGTTACCACGGTCGACTCGCACCGCCGAAGCGCGTCGACCTCGCGATCGAGGCTCTCGCTGCCGCAGCTCGACAGGCGCCCGTCCGAGGCTTGATCATCGGCGACGGCCCCGAAGCCCATCGGCTGCGGGCGCTGGCTAGCGAGCTGAACGCTCCGATCACGTTCACCGGTTTCCGCGACGATATCCCGGAGCTCCTGGCAGGCGCGGATGTGGAGATCACGATGTCGGAGATCGAGGGCGCCCCGCTCGCCGTAGCGGAAGCCATGGCCTGCGGACTGCCGGTGATTGCCAGCGCCGCCACGAGTCACCCCGACGTGGTGGAGGACGGGGTCTGCGGTCTGTTGGTGATGCCGGGCGTGCCGGAGGGGGCCCGCGAAGCGATCTTGAGCCTCGCTCAAGATCCGGCGCGCTGCGCTCAACTGGGGGCCGCGGCACGCGCGCGGGTGCAGGAGCGCTACAGTAGCGAAGCGATGCTCGACCGCTATGATACCTTCCTGGAGGAGATCCTACTCCAGCGCTAGCCCGTCCAACGTCGCATAGAAGTGTGACGAGGAGGCGCACGCGGCGAAATTGTAGCCGACCGACTTTCGTTTCTTTACATCCCGCACCGCGTCGACGTGCGGCATTCTGAGGACTCCGAAGTCGTCCGTGCAGTAGAAGATCTCGTAGCCCAGCCGCTTGACGATGTACTCACTCACCTCGCATCGGTCATCGCTGCCGTGATCCTCGTAGATCAGCAGCGGTGCACGTGACAAAGTTCGCGGAGCACCTCTCCAAGATCACGGGTCGCGAAGTTTGCAACTCGGTTTGTTCAACAAGGTTGTCGATGGAAATCGTCGTCACCGCTTCGACCAGATCGACGCCGCCCCGCGGAGCCGGCTCATCGATCACACGTGCCTCGGCATGCTTCCCCTCTGGAGTCAGCAGATGGACCTCAATCCCCGAGCCCTCTGCCAAAGCACGATTGAGGCAGTCGAAGCGAGCACCGTTGAGGCGTGCGTTCTCGACGAGTTTCTCGAACGTGCGTGGCGAAGCCTCCACCGCGATCGCGCTCCAGCGGCTGAACTCATCACCGGTGGCGAGGACGCTCCAATATCCGATGTTCGCCCCTGCGTCGAGAAAGAACACCGGCTCACGCCTGAATAGCGATAGGATAAAGCGAATGGGGGCTTCATACTCGACGCCCCGCGCCACAAGGGCAGACCAGTAGCGATCCCACAAATCCACTTTCAGGAGCGAGCCTTTGCGAAACTCGACGACCGCCGTGACGTGCCGCCGAGCCGCGAGGCGGCTCAAGAATCCCGGCGACCGGTGATCCTGGCGCCGCCTGATCTTGTGGCGAAACTGGACCGCGACGGCGATGAGATCGATGAGAACGCGACCCCAAACCCCACCGTTCTGGTCGACGATTCTTTTCGTGAGTGCCCGCGGCATCATGCCAGCAAAGGTCAACCTTCGACGAACTTGTTACGGCGCGCTCGAACTTCTCGCGAGCCAGCTCCACCGTGATGGGGCCCATTCCGTCCGGCCGATACTCCAGCTCACCGGGTAGCCTTGTTCCGAGTGGCAAGCATAACCGTCCACGACGAGATCCTCATACGTGCGATTGGGATCCGTTCACTTGGGATTCGTGTAGCCGTTAGACGCCGACGACCGGCGTCTTCCGGCGGAGTTTCATGAAGGTTCAAGTCCCAGTACTCATCTGCATGGCAAGACGGCAGTCTAGCTAGGTGGGGCCCTGGCGGCCAATCCGTCCACCACCTGATACGGGACGCCCAGTTCAGAAAGCAGGAGCGCTTCGTTATGTAGGGTATTCCTAACTCAAGAATCGAATAACACCCCTCGGTTCATTGGGCATCAATCACAGTAACGTCAGCCGAATCGTTGTTCGCCGTGATGAGCTCCGACTTTCCGTCCCCATCCAGATCTGCCGCGACGATGGCCAGCGGGCCCTTTCCAACCGAGATGCTCAGTCCTTTGGTTTCAAACCGACCGTCGCCGGTTGCGATAAACACTTGCACTTCGTCGCTGCCATAGCACGCCACGGCCACATCATTCAGCCCGTCTCCGTTTACATCGCCAATCGCAGCCGTCGTCGGGGCGACGCCCGTGGAAAAAGGAGATCCTGGAACCGGTTCGAATCCGCCCTCACAGTCTCCAAGAAGGATCGATACGCGATCGCGGCTTCGGTCGCGGATGCTCCCCGAGTAATGGGCTACCACCAGGTCGAGGCAGGAGTCCCCGTTCAATTGCCCCAGCGCGTGCCCGAAGGGAGAGGGTGGGACGGATAACGGCGAGGCCGGTGCTTCGGTGAAGCCGCGGCGGTTAACAGCCAACAGTATTGATACGCTCGCACCCTCGCGGTTCGTGGTCACGATAGCTGCACGACCGTCTCCATTTACGTCTCCGGTGCGAACTCTCTGGTAGGGCAACCGACCGACAGAAAAGCTGCTTCCAGGCGTGGCGAAACCGCCCAACGAGTCGCCCCACAGCACCTCGACTACGTCCTCCCTGAAACTCTCCACGACTAAGTCCGCTCTACCGTCCAGGTCGAAGTCTGCCGTCGCGATTCCATGCGGGTGTGGCTGGCTCCGTACCGGGACGGGTGAAAATGGGGCAGGTGCGAATCTACCGTCACCAACGCCTAGTAAGACCGTCACGTAGTCTGTCTCGTGGTTTGCGAAAGCCAAATCGGGGGTGCCATTTCGATCGAAATCTCCAACCGCGACATCGCCCGGCTCGTTTCCAGCAGGGAAAGGGGAATCTGGCACTTCGCGGAATTGACCTGTGCCATCACCTAGATACACTGTAGCCGAGCCGTCGCGGCCGTTAGCGACAACCAGATCGATGTTTCCGTCCTGGTTCAAGTCCGTCGCTGCAACTTGCGTGGGCCCGTCACCCGTGCGAAGCGTCGTTAGAGTCGAGGCCAGTCGCTCCTGCGCTCTGGGGCCCTCTACACACCCGGGCCAACCGACGGCAACAACGACAAACACGACTATTAGTCTCTGCTTCATGCTGGAGTCCTCTGCCACATAGCGTTTCCCTGGCGCGCTGCTCTGCCGCAGACTGCTTGGGGTAGTCGCGGCCCGGGTCGGATCTTAAGATCCCTTTGCCAGGGCGCCCCTATGGCCTACGACATCCCATCGTCCCGATCTGCAAATCTTCGCATGACTGCGTCACCTCGGGGTGACAGTCGGTATCCCACTGTGAGACTCTCGGTCAGGCCGAGTCCCTTGAGCTTCCGGACATTGGCCTTGAACTTGTCCCGATCCATTCCGACGTCCCCGGCGAGGTCGGCGGCCCGTTCCCCAGGCCTCTCACGCAGAACGCTCAGAACGCGACGAGTCCAAGGGCCGGTGGCGCTCCGAGCATCGAGGCGTGCCAGACGCCGCATGATCACTTCCAGTTCTTCGCCCTCAGGGATCTCCTCGCGTAGATCGATACGTGGATCGGGACCCGCCAGAGAGAGGCGGACTCGGTAGACTTCGCCCTCCGAACGCTGCCGCAGCTTGGAGCGAAGCGATTCAAGGTCCAAGAATCCGGCCGCCGCTGCATCAGCCTGCGTGATGGTCTCCAAGTCCACGACATCCACAGCCTCTACGGCCAACTGACCGACCGAGGTGAGGAGCGTCCCGCCGGCCTTCACCGTGGGGCGCCGCCAGCGTCGGAACGCCAGCGTAATCGTCCCGTTCTCGATCCCTCTGAGTGTTTCCTGTTTCAGCAGCATCTCTATCTTCTTGTCGCTCGTTTCACGCGAACGCCGCCCGCAAACTCCGCGCTGTGGCGATCAGGTACTCGAGATCCTTCGGGCGAACACTGCCGGTTACACGCGGCTCAAGATAAATCAACCCGCGGCCACGCTTCAACGTCACCGACAACGGGCACCGCGGCGGCCGCTCCTTCAGGACACCCTGCAGGATCGCAACGACCTTCGCTGTGGCTCCGCTTTCGGATCCCAGCATCGACTGGCAATGGAGATCAGGCGACACCAATGCGAACAGGTCATGTCCCTGTGCTACATCATACGTTACCGCCACCCGGCTGTGGTGCGGGGTCGTGCTGGACCCATAAGGGCTCAGATCGAGCAGCTCAACGGTTCGAAAGAGAATGACGCTGTCCTTATCGGAGACGATATCGCGGATCTGACCGAACGACCGCACGAGGCCTGGTTGTTCGAGGCTCAGTGCAGCATCCAGTGCAGCCGCGAGCTGTCCGTCATCGTTGGGGCGGTACCTCAGACTCCTTGCACGTGCAAACTCCTGGACCAGTCGACGAGAGCGGCGCGAGTACCAAAGAAGGTAAACGCCGACGGCGACGAAAATCGGAGCGAGAATCCAGAAGATGGATATCGGTACCCGCATTTCCTGTACGTGGAGTACGATTTAGGGAAGCTACCGCGTTAGCTGCAATAGCCTGTCACGTGGCGGGCTCCTCCCACGCCGGAGTGGGTCTGCCCATCCAGATCCAGGCGATGAAGTCAGTCAACGGCGGCTCGCCACCCAGCTCACGCAAGCGTGTGTTCACCTGGCCGCGATGATAGGTCGTATGCGAGATGATCTGAATAATCGTCTGCACGAGCGTGGCCGGGCGCGGGCTGCCCCAGCGCTCTACCAGCTGCTGAGCCCACGGGAACTGCACCTCTCGCTGAAGCGTCTCGGCATCCGCGGTATCGAGGTACCGGCCCGCTTGGCGGTAGTAGTCGCGAACCCATGCATGGATGGCTTGCATATCCTCAAAGCTGGACACATCTGGCATGTCGAGGGGTTCGCCACGCCAGATCTGCAGATATGCGCGCTGCACGACGTGCGCGTGGTAGAGGCGCTCCCGGATGTTCCCATCGGAGTGCGCCCCGGGCTGGGCAAGCACCGTTTCCCAAACCAGGGAATCCGCCCACTCCATGTGTAGCAGCAGGTCCCGGATTTCGTTTGCAAGCATCTCCGCCTGGCTATTCTCGGGAGGCGACGACTCGCTCGAATATCACCTCAACGTACTGAGGGCTGGCCCAAAGCCCGCCGGCGCCCGGCGCGAATATCTGAACCAGGCGCCAGCCATCACGCGCATGGTCTTCTACTGTCTGCTTGTAGTCTCTGCCTGCACGCTTCTCCAGACGCACGAATTTGTACTCGTAATTCTGGCTCATGTTGGCCTCCCGGCGCATTCCGTCTCAGATCATAACATGCTAGCGAGCAGATATAGCACCGCCGCGCTGCCGAAGATCGGAGGACAAAGCTTGTACGGGAGTGGAGACGCCCTAGCCCCCGTGAACAAGCTTACCCCGGCCATGACGATCAGCATCAGGCCTGAAGCTCTGTATACAAGAGTGGCCACCGACGTTTCAGATCCTGCAAGCAGCGTCACGGCTACCACGAGTCCAGCGATGAAGCAGAGAGTCACTCCCTCGAGGATCCACTCCATCGTTAGGACCCGGCGATTATCGTCAGAAAGCGACCCGAAACCCTCCACTACTGGCCGAGTCTTGACCATGTGCATGACACCCCAGAACACAAGTGTTGAGGATCCCGCGTAGAGAAGTATATCGCGTAGCATGGGCACCCCATTCGTCGTAGCCGCCGCGTAAACGGTGCCGGCATCAGCTGCGGTACGCCCAACCGCCAGCCTATTGGAATCGAACCACTGACGGCTTATTAAAAAGAACTCTGATCATTCGCTGTCTAGTGGCTAGCCCCTGCTATCCTAGGTAGCGATGGGCAATTCGCCGTGCGGCATACAATCCGAGCCCCATCCCTATCACGCTCAGAAAGAACCCTGTCATCATGCCGACTTGAGCTCCGAGCCACCACCCTAACCAACCGCCAAGGCTAGCGGCCAACAGAGCGAGCAGTTTTTGCATGCGACTTTCCTGGGAGTTCGAGGTGCTTGCATTGTCCGTCTAATGGCTCTGGACACGCGACTACCGCGCGGGCCGGTGCCACATGTCGTATAGCATGCGCCAGGCACCATCACTCTCGCGAATCCAGATCACAAGGTATCGCTCGGAAGCAGCGGTGGGATCCGAGTCTCCACGTTGACCGGTACTCGTCCACGTCCCCACGTCAACGGCGATGTCCCCACTGATGGTCAGCCGATCGGGTTCCATTGCGTGCGCGAGCTGTCGGTAGTTCGGCCCCCACGCGAAGTAGCGCTGGATCGCCGCCCGGCCCCGAATCTCGCGATTCGGCGGGAGTAGCACGGCCGAGTCCGCGTAGGCCTGGCCCAATGCGGCCGTGTCGTTGCGGACGTATGCGGCTGAAAAGGCTCGACTGGCCGCGGCGATCGCCAGACTATCCCGAGACGTGGCGACGCCTTGCGCAAAGGCGGTAACCGGAACGACTAATCCCAAACAAGCACAAACGCATGCCCAGTGGATTCTGCTCACGGAATCTGGCCTCCAGACCCGGCACCGCGCTCGTTCATGGTCACACGCAAGCTGCAGCGCCGGCAAGCGCTCGTTAGGCGTCGTTGTCCCTCTTGGCCTTTGCCAAGTCGGTGATTTCAACATCAAGCTCAGAGACCTCTAATGTGACCGAGAAACACGTTTTCCCCTTGTCCTCCTCCGCGGAGCAAGCATAGACCCTTTTGTCCTCTAACTGAACGCCGAATATCAGCTGCACCTCGCGGCCTAGAGCTGGGGGACTGTGGTTCTCGATCTCGCACGACACGACGTTTCGTATCGTCACTACGGCCGGTATCGGATTTCGAAGGTCATGGACGTTCGGCAACACACGGCGCTTCTTCAACAACGGAAAACGAGTCATCGGGAGACGGACTGCCCGGGACTTCGGATCGTGTTCCACTTCCGCGTAGCGTAATCTAGCACGGTCTGTTAGCAAAGCGACAATGTCAATCAGTTCCGCGGGGATCTCGTCTCCGCTCACTTGAAAACGCATCTGGTGCACCCTGGCCGTGATAGGTGAGGACAATGCGGGATGAGTCGAGCCAGTCCGTGGAGCAGGTGCGCGATGCCCAAGCCAATGATCACGGATGTGAGCACCGTGACGTACTGGAACATGTCCATGGTCTATACCTCGGCGAGTGGACGCCGATTAGTTGACTGACCGCCGTCTACCGAATGTGCCTTTCACCTGCCGAGCCACATCAGCCGCGCCAGCTACAAACGCGATTTGGGCAGTCAATGCCCCGCGGCACTCTCGAGGAAATGGTATTCGCCATCAAGAACACCGGATACCTTGCCGGCTTCGGCGGCTTCCGGATTGTCGATGAACTTGCGTGCTTTGTCGATGTCTCTGACTTCGAACAAGAAGAAGATATTGTTGGGTTCTTCGATACCGCGCCAGAGGTTCATCAGGTGAAGGCCAGCGTCGCGGTGCGCGCGGGCGTGGGAATCGAAGATCTTCTTCCATGTCGAGAAGTTTTCCACTCGGTTCCGGCACAGCATCGCGTGCATGTCGATCACCCCGTTTTGTCTGCCTGAGTGCTATGCGGCGCATTTGCGTGGAAATCGTCGTTGACATGCCGCTTCGGATCGTCAGGTGGCACGGCTAGAGTGCTTGGGCGCGGAGAACCAGGAGTGTGCGCCAAACTGATTTCGAGGTACCGCTTCGCCACGGGTAACGTACCACTCAAAGCCTCTCACGACGGACGCCAGGTAACTCCTGAGCATGGGGCGAAGCCAGAGCATGTGTGGGAGCCAACGAACCGCGAGAGGTATGGTCTGAAGCACATGCGGATAGACCGCTATTCTCAGAGTGCACTCTTGGTGATGGCCGGGCAAGATTCGCCACGATACGAATGACGACCTACCACCGCGCCGACCGATCTCGAGGTCGTAGCCGACGCCCTCGATCCACTGACAGAACCGGCGCTCGAAGATCCACCCACTGAGGTAGTGAATCTCATCCCGCGACCCTGGGCCGGGCCACACCTGGACAGGGTTCCTTTCACAGAAGGGATGGCAAGACTCGAGGTTCCCTGGCATCGCGATCGCCGCCCAGACTTGCTCCGCTGGTGCCCAAATCGGTTGTGCGACTTCAACTCGCCACTTGAATCCGGGCTTGGGATCTTCGTACTGTGAAATGACGCGTTCCCTTTATGCGTTGCACCTGCGCGGGGACGATTGCTTCCATCCACGGGAGCGGCACAGCCTGCAAGCTGAACTATGGATCCAGCGGTTCGAAGCGTACGAAATGGTCTTTGTCGATCTCGCAGAAGTATACTTCTAGGCGAACACCTTTACCCAGGCCCTCGCGCAAGATCTGCTTGGCGTCACGCTCCTGCTGTAGGCGGATAGCTTGAAGCGTCGCGGTCGGCAGTCTTCTCCTGTAGTCGCCGCAGACAGCCTCGGGCGGCCCATCGGTCGCAGGTCCGTGGAAGAACAGTATCGCTCGCTTAAGTGCGTGGGCGCCAATCAGGAACCCACATTCTGTACGGAAACGTCGAGCCCGCAGAAAGTTAGCTCCACTCGTCGCAAGCGCTCCGCCACCTCCAGGAACATACAATCGATCGTAGCAGGAGATGGCGAGCCGAAGTCGGACGAACTCATTGATTTCGTCGTGGAAGCGCCCGTCGGAGCACGCAACCACCAGCGCCTCAGCTCGATGGTCCTTCCACGGAACTCTTTGACGATCGTCCACTCTACATTCTCCCGGCGGTATCCCCTCAGATACGCCAGCACAAGTACGATCGACCACAGCCCGCTATCCGAACGCTAGCCCTCCTAGCTGCGGCGAGCTGAGCCGCTCGAGCTCAAGCTGCCGTACACAAGATCCTGACCTGGAGCGCGAGGTGCAAGCGAGTGCTCCGGACCCGCGCAGCTTACGCGGACAGCTTCCAGCCCTCGTTATGCCGCTTTCGGCGTCGCCGGAAACGCAACCTCTGGCCGGCGGAAAGCCCGTCCTATACCTTCGACTTCAGCCCTGGAGAGCGGTGAGACTCCTATCCGTGAACTCCTGTGCGTCGCCCAATTACCATGGAGGTGTCCCCGATGAATCTCCACATTCTACCCATTGTCCGTGCCACTCAAAGCGTGTTCGCTCTTGCTGTCTTGACCTCTTCGATAGCGGTCCCGACGATCGCTGCTCAAGAGACGGAAGACGTACGGGCGGTACTGGTAACAGGAACCAGTTCTGGAATCGGACTGCGGATGACCGAAGTCCTCTCAGAGAATGGGTTCTTTGTCTATGCAGGTGCTCGTAAGGCCGAGGACCTAGAACGTCTGGACGCGATGGAGAATGTCAAGTCCGTACGTCTGGATGTGACGATCCAGAGCGAAATCGATGCGGCGGTGGCGCTCGTACAGGCAGAGGGAAGGGGACTCTACGGCTTGATCAACAACGCCGGCGTATCCGTCCTGGGCCCTCTAATCGAGCTGTCGGAAGAGGACATGGATTTCCAGCTCGATGTGAACCTCTTCGGGCCATACCGTGTGACCAAAGCGTTTGCGGATCTGCTCATCGAGAGCGAGGGTCGAATTATGACTGTCGGCTCCATAGCCGGGATCCTGTCGGGACCGTTCGCCGGCGCCTACAGCATGAGCAAACACGGTGTCGAGGCCTATGTCGATGCCCTGGCCGCCGAGTTGGCTCGCTTCAATGTCGAGGTCGCCGTAGTCGAGCCCGGCAACTACAAGTCCAACATCCTGCTCAACATGGTGAAACGCATGGAAGAGACAGGATACTCCGCGGAGGGTTCCAGATATGGTTCGATGCTCGACCTAGTCAGCGGCCCGCTCGATCGATCTCAGTACAATGAGCCCGATGACGTGGCTCTTGCGGTTCTCGACTTTCTATCCAGTGATTCGCCGAAGCGGCGCTACATGGTCGTCCCGAATCAGTTCGAGGCTGAGATCACCATCCGACAGGCCCTAAGTGAGTTGGCACAGCTCAACGAGGGTCACGCGTTCTCGTACAGCCGGGACCAGTTGATCCAGATGCTGGACGTAGCCTTGGCGCAGTCACCACCCGCACTCTCAGAGGGGACCCAAGCCGCTCCGAGTGCTGGGCTCCACCAGGCCGCGCTCCAGGGCGACCTCGAGGCCGTTCGGCAGCAGATAGAAGCCGGCGCGAACCTGAACGAAGGAGATCCCACCGGGTCGACCCCGCTGATTATTGCAGCAACATTCGGCCACACGGAAGTGGCAAAGGCGTTGATTGAGGCGGGGGCGGATCTGGACCATCAGACCCTCGACGGGTCGACCGCCCTTCTCAGCGCCGCCTTTCTCTGCCAAACCGAGATCGTCGCGGCGCTGCTCGATGCAGGTGCGGACAAGAGCATCAGGAACAACGACGGGTCCACGGCGCTTGACGTTGTAGCCGGTCCGTTCGATGCCGTCAGGGTCGTTTACGACTACCTCGGAGCCGTCCTGGGACCGTATGGACTGGAATTAGACTACGAGCGGATCGAGATGACTCGCCCGAAGATTGCGGAGCTGCTGCGATAGCGAGTGATGGTCCGTTGGGTCAGCCTAGGTCACTTGCGCGGTCGCGGCAGCGGAGTTAGCGCTCTCCTCGCACAGCCGTGATGTCAGTCCACACCATCCAGTAGGCGCTCAACTCGACAGCACCGTGGCGGGCATAGAACGCCCGTGCAGTCGCGTTGTCCGGTTCCACGTCAACGCAGATGCGCGACGCGCCTCGCGCCGAAAACCACTCCGCCAGGAGCGCAAGCAGTTCGCTGGCGATCCCATTCCTTCGATGCTGCGGAATCACGTAGAGGTACTGCAATTCGCCATCACAGTCGTAGCGCCGTGTAAGGTGGCCCCCGATGTAGCCGACTGCAGAGTCCTTCTCCAGGCAAACGAACATGACGCGGGGCGCAAGAGCGTGTTGCGGGTGGTGTTTGCCCTCCAGGTATAGGGCCATGCGCGGGTCCGCTGGCCCGATGGTTGGGTCGCCGGCCCGACAACGCACCATCTCGGGCACGTCGGCCAGCGTAGCCTCCCGATAGCTGACGGCGCCTGCCGAAGGGTCCATCTCCTAAGAGCTCTCCGCGCTGGTCTCGCCGGCCGGAT
>JBDHAI010000065.1:0-10227 GCA_039588155.1 Gemmatimonadota bacterium
TGGAGCTGTTTCTTGAAGACGAGAGCCATCACCTCTTCGAATTCGGAGCGGCTGGACATAGTCGTGCCGATGATTTGAAGCTGTTTCCAGAAGGCGAGGCGAACGTCGACGCGTCCTTCGGGGCCGCTGGTGGCGCCGTAGGTGACCAGTCGACCGTTCCGAGCCAGCAGACGGGCGAGCTGAGGCCAGATCGCCGCGCCGACGCTATCGAAGGCCAGGTCCACTCCGCGCTTCTGGGTCGCTTTCCAGACTTCCTTTGAGAAGTCGACTTCCAGTCGATCGTATACGACGTCAGCACCGAGCTGTTTGCAGCGGCGGGCTTTTTCAGCGCCGCTGGTAACGGCGAACACGTAGGCGCCGGCCCGTTTGGCGATCTGGATGGCCGCCGTGGAAACCCCGCCCGAGCCGCCCGTGATGAGGACCGTCTCGCCGGACTGCAGACGACCGCGGCTGACCAGTCCACGCCAAGCCGTCAGGAAGACCAAGGGGACCGCGGCCGCGTCCTCGAACGAGAGGTCGTCGGGGATGGGCAGCAGGTTGCGGGCGGGCACGACGGCGTACTCGGCAAAGCCGCCGTGAGTATGCTCGCCGATGATCTGGTAGGCGTCGCAGAGGCTCTCCTCGCCTTTGAGACACCATTCGCATTCCCCGCACCAGAGGCCGGGGTTTACCAGAACGCGAGAGCCGATGCGCAGGTTCTCGACACCCGGTCCGAGTTCTTCGATCGTGCCGGCCATGTCCGAGCCGCCGATGTGAGGAAAATCGAACTCGAGCCCTGGCAGCCCGCGACGAGCCCAGAGGTCGAGATGGTTCATCGCCGCCGCACGCACCGCGACGAGGACGTGCCCGGCCGCCGCTTCGGGAGAGGGCACATCGGCGATCTCTACGACCTGCGGACCTCCGTGTTCTCTGAATATCGCAGCCTTCATTCGTGGAACCGCTCCCGTGGTTGTCGTTTCGTGTAGGTCGGGTCAGGTAACTTCGCGCGAGATGGCTCGGCCGGGCAACCCGCCTGGACTCGCTCGAGGACGCCCGATCTTTGGGTACTGTGGCCGGCGACCTTTAGAGCGTTACTCGGTGTATTATGACTCATCGAGGCGGGCGATCGGACGGTGTCGTCTAGCCGCTCATCCTGCCAAAGCTCAGCCGGCAGCGCGGGAGAGGAAACGACGGCGATGAGCGAGTATATTGAACGGGGATATCCACTGGCGGAGGTTTGACGCGATGAGAAGGCCAATCGCTCTCGTTGCAGCGCTGGCGATCACGGCATGCGGTGACTCGACACCCTCGTCGCCGTCACTGGGGCCCGATCCTACTCCTGTGCCCGATCCGCCGGCGGACCTGGTTCCGATCAGCGGGACCGCATTGCTCGAGCATCTGAACGTTCTCGCAGCGGATAGCTTGTTGGGCCGCCGGGCCGGCTCGCAGCACGAGCTGAGGTCAGCCGAGTACATCCGGGATCGCTTTCAGGAGATCGGCATGGAGGCGGGCAACGCGGCCGCCTATTTCCAGAACTTCCAGATCCCGTTCCCTGTAGATGGCCAGGCGGGTCTGACTTCGAATAACGTGCTCGCCGTTCTGCCAGGTAAAGGGAGCTTGGCGCACGAGTGGGTCGTATTCGGGGCTCACTACGACCACATGGGCTTCACGCAGACGACGCCCCAGTCGGTGGAGGTCTTCAACGGCGCCGACGACAACGCATCGGGCACGGCGCTGGCTTTGGAGATCGCCCGTTATCTGAACGACTATTTCGAGGGGATCGCCGAGAACCCGGCGGACCGTCGGTCGCTAATGGTGCAAGCGTACGGAGCCGAGGAGGTCGGGCTCATCGGGTCGCTGCACTTCTGCGATTCGCCGACCGTCCCGATGGACAGCGTCGTGGCGATGGTGAATTTGGATATGGTCGGCCGCCTGGCCGACGATGAGCTGGGACTGATCGCGACCAGCTCTTCCACGGAATGGTTCCCACTGCTCGAGGAGCTGGACTGGCAGGGTCTGACGCTCGGCACCATCGATGGGTTCATCAATCGCAGCGACCAGTACTGCTTTTACCTCAACCAGAAGCCCGTCCTGTTCTTGCACACTGGTCTCCACCCGCAGTACCACACGCCGTTCGACGACGTGGAACTCATCAACGTTGCCGGGATGGTGCGAATCGGCCACTTCGCCGCCGAGGTTCTCTTAGAGCTCGCCTATCGGCCCGAGCCGCTGCCGTTCACCGGAGGTGTGCTGACCGCGGCGGCCGCGCCTGGCGCCGTCCCGCTGTCAGAGTCGCTCCACTAGCCGGGGAGGGGGGCTCAGCCCTCCTCCTCGCTGGCGGATTCGGTCGTTTCCGGCTCCCGCGGCGGAGCATCCTTCACCCAGCGGTCGAACCACTCGAATTGTTGGTACAGCGCATCGAGAACAGTCTCGCGGGCGCGGTATCCGTGCTGCTCGTGAGGGTACATCACCAGCTTGATGGTGCCGCCCAGTCCCTTAACGGCGTGGTAGAGCCGGCGCGACTGGACGGGGAACGTGCCGGAGTTTGTGTCTACCTCGCCGTGCAGAAGCAGGATGGGCTCGTTGATCGCCTCCGCGTGCATGAACGGCGACATGGCAAAGTAGATGTCGGGGGCCTCCCAGAACGTGCGTTCTTCGTTCTGGAAGCCGAAGGGAGTGAGCGAGCGGTTGTAGGCTCCGCTCCGGGCAATACCGGCCCGAAAGATCTCCGAGTGGGCCAGCAGGTTGGCGGTCATGAAGGCGCCGTAGGAGTGTCCTCCGACGCCAACGCGATCGGGGTCGGTCACACCCATCTCCACCAGTTTGTCCACGGCGGCCTGAGCGTTCATGACCAATTGCTCTACGAACGAGTCGTTCGGTTCGATCTCCCCTTCACCGATCACCGGCATACTGGCGCGATCGAGGACGGCATAGCCCTGAGTGAGAAAGAATAGGTGCGAATAACCGTGGTAGAAGGTGAAGCGGTTCTGTGATCCGCGAACCTGTCCGGCGGCGTCGGCTGACTTAAACTCCCGCGGATAGGCCCAAACGACGGTGGGAAGCCGAGTGCCATCCTCGTAGCTCGGTGGCAGGTGAAGGATCGCGCTGAGCTCTACACCGTCGGCCCGTTTGTAATCCAGCCGCTGCTTTCTTACGCCGGTGAGCTGCGGTGCCGGATCCTCCATCTGCGTGAGGGTTGTGACGTCACCCGTGTCGAGATCGCGGAGGAAATAGTTGGGCGGCTCGGTCTTCGATTCGCGGCGCGTGAGTATGAGACGGCCGTCGTTGTCGAGTACCTCGACCAGCTCTTCGTAGTGTGGATCCTCGCTCTGCCAAAGACGTTGTGTCGCCCCGCTCATCAAGTCGTAGCGGTCGAGGAACGGGTGGTCGCCGTCGGGGGATGCGCCGTCGCCGGACAGGTAGATCGAGCGGCCGTCGGGCGCCGCGAGCGTTACCCGCTCCCCGCTTTCGGTCCAGGTCAGGATGGGGCTACCTGGGTCGCCGTAAGCGTCTTCGGAGCTGCGGTCCCAGATTACGCGGGGCTCGGTAAACCGGGGTGCGAAGTCGACGAGGATGGCCTGGATTCGCCGCGTGCGCCGATCGCGGGTGAAGACGAGGGCGGAGCTACCGCGGGCGCTCCAGGTCAGGGAGGATACACGTAGCTCGGTGCGGGCGACCTCGCTGGGGTCGGCATCGAAGGGTGGGAGCTCGAGCACGATCCGGTCGCGGTGTTCCGAAATGGTCTTCGGGTCCCCGCCATCCAGCGCTTCCACCCACATCAGCGTGTGCGTGCTGCCGGGTTGCCAGCCAAAGTCCCGCGGCCCCTCACGTACGCCGCGGATCGGTACATTCTCGGCCAGCGGGATGGAGGCGATGGCGTGGACTTCCTCGCCACCGTGCCCCCAAACCTCGATCTCCTGAGGGAAACGGTAGATCGGCACCAGATAGGAATACGGGCGCTGGACACGACTCACCAAGATGTGCATGCCGTCGGGGGCCGGCTCGACGTCGTCGAAGATGGCGGGCTCACCGATCAGCTGTCGTTCGCCTTCGAGGTCGATGAGCGCGAGTTGAGCCGTGAAGTAATGATCGAAAAGCTCTTCGTCGAACGGGGACTGGAGCAGGTTCTGGTACGTGCGCATGGGCGCCAGCTGTCCACCGCCGGCCTCTTGGATCGTCGGCCCGACAGGAGTATCCGCCGGTTGAGGTGCCGGTCCCCGCTCTGCCGGAACCAGCTGACAGAGCACAGCCTCGGAACCGCTCATCCACTGACACGGTTGGCCCCGTGCCGCCATGAGCTCGGGGCCGGTCAGCCGTCGGACACGCTTCGATTCGACCGAGACCAACCACAGCTCGACACCCTGGCTGGTCGTATTTGTGAAGGCCAGCTGCTTACCGTCCGGGGACCAGACGGGGTACGTAATCTGGGCTTCGTCTGGGAGTTCGACCTGCCATTCCTCGCGGTGGTCGAGCGCGATGAGCGTGATGCCGATTCCCAGTGGCGGCTGGTCGTCGCCGTTCGTTCTAGGGTTGAAACGGATGCCGGCGAGCCCGAGGGCGGGCTCGGCGAGCTGGGCGATGGTCGGGTGCGCGCGCCGCTCGGTAAGTGCCAGCCAGTCATTAGTTGGGCTCACCCGTGCCACCGGCGTGTCGAACGCCCCGACGATGGCGGCAACGTCCGGTGGAGGTGTGCGGTAAGGCTCCTGGGGGCTGGCAAGCCCGGGAGTGATGATCAGTACCCACAACACTGGGAATAGTACGCGAGCGGTGGCTTTCACTTTTTCGCCTTCCTGTTGTGAGGTCGTACTGGGACGGCCGGACGCATAAGCGGATAACCTCGGGATCGTTGGTGGTTCGAACGTGCGAAGGTAGGGTGCGGCGGAATCGGGCGCCAGCCACCGTCGGGCCTGGTGCGGACGGCATGCCATCGGGGGTCGACCGTTGCGTGGCGCCGGTGACCGCCTGGGGGAGAGAGGGTTTTGGCGGTGGTTGAAATTCAGTCTCAACTAGGGTATGTTGGAGTCGCGAACGATAACGATTAGCGATAAGGATAACGAGAATCGCTAGCGGCGTGGTGTTTCGAGGCTCCAAGGTGTTGCCGCTCTTGCGGTTAAGCGTGGTATAGCGGCGACGAGCGCCGTAGGTTAGAGGAGACGATCATGGCCTCAAACTCAGAGGCGATAGAGGCTCTAGCACAGCAGGAATACAAGTACGGCTTCGTCACGGATATCGAGGAGGAATTTGCTCCGCCGGGTCTGAGCGAGGACATCGTCCGTTTCATCTCGGCGAAAAAGGACGAGCCCGAGTGGATGTTGGAGTGGCGGCTCAAGGCGTACCGCTACTGGGTGGATCAATACGAGTCGGGCCGCGAGCCGCAGTGGCCTTTCTTGCCGTACGGTTACGGGCCCATCGATTACCAGGCGATCAGCTACTACGCGGCGCCGAAGAAGTTGCCGGGAAGTCTGGACGAGGTCGATCCCGAGCTATTGGAGACGTACGAGAAGCTGGGCATTCCGCTCGAGGAGCAGAAGTGGCTGGCCGGGGTTGCAGTTGACGCGGTGTTCGACAGCGTTTCGGTGGCCACGACATTTCAGAAGGAGCTCGAGAAGCAGGGGATCATCTTCTGCTCGTTCTCGGAGGCGGTGAAGGACCACCCGGAGCTAGTGCAGAAGTACATGGGCTCGGTGGTCCCGCAAACGGACAATTTCTTCGCCGCTCTGAACTCGGCGGTGTTCAGCGACGGATCGTTCGTGTATGTGCCGAAGGGTGTGCGTTGCCCGATGGAACTGTCGACGTACTTCCGCATCAACGCGGCGCAGACGGGCCAGTTCGAGCGCACGCTCATCGTGGCGGATGAAGGTAGCTATGTGAGTTACATGGAGGGCTGCACCGCCCCGATGCGTGATGAGAACCAGCTGCACGCGGCGGTAGTGGAGCTGGTCGCTCTCGACGACGCCACGATCAAGTATTCAACGATCCAGAACTGGTATCCGGGTGATGAGAAGGGAAAGGGCGGCATCTACAACTTCGTCACCAAGCGTGGCAAGTGTGTGGGTGAGCGGTCGCACATCTCCTGGACGCAGGTCGAGACGGGCTCGGCGATCACCTGGAAGTACCCGAGTTGTATTCTTCAAGGTGACAACTCGGTCGGCGAGTTCTATTCGGTGGCGCTCACGAACTTGCGGCAGCAGGCCGACACGGGCACGAAGATGATCCACATCGGCAAGAACACGAAGAGCACGATTGTCGCGAAGGGTATCTCGGCGGGCACGGGGCAGAACACGTACCGTGGCCAGGTGAAGATACTCAAAGGCGCGGAGCATGCGCGCAACTACACGCAGTGCGACTCTTTGCTTATCGGGGACAAGTGTGGTGCACACACGTTCCCGTACATAGAGGTAAAGAACAAGTCGGCGAAGATGGAGCATGAGGCCTCGACGTCGAAGATCGGCGAGGATCAGATGTTCTACTGTCAGCAGCGCGGCATCGGAATGGAAGACGCGATCTCGCTGATCGTGGCGGGTTTCTGCAAGGAAGTGTTCGGGGAGCTGCCGATGGAGTTCGCGGTTGAGGCGCAGAAGCTGCTGAGTGTGAGTTTGGAGGGCAGCGTCGGTTGAGGAAGCGGGTGGGCAGGTAGACGGGTGGACGGGTAGACACGTAGGCTGAGTCGAGGGAGTCGAGAATATAGAGATGTTGGAGATCAAGAATCTGCATGTGAGTGTCGAGGGGCGTGAGATCCTCAAGGGGCTGAGCCTGACGATCCACAGCGGCGAGGTCCATTCGATCATGGGACCCAACGGTTCGGGCAAGAGCACGTTGGCGTCGGTGCTGGCCGGCCGCGACGGTTACGAGGTGACGCAGGGCCAGGTTCTGTACCGGGGGCAAGATCTCTTGGAGCTGAACGCAGAAGAGCGCGCCTGCGAGGGTGTGTTCATGGCGTTCCAGTATCCCGTCGAGATTCCCGGCGTCAGCAGCATTCAGTTCCTGACGGCGGCGCTCAACGCGGTGCGCAAGCATCGCGGCGAGGAGGAGCTCGACGCTTTGGAGGCGTACAGCATATTCAAGGAGAAGATCAAGGAGCTTCACGTCGGCGATGGTCTGCTGCAGCGGTCGGTGAATGAGGGTTTCTCGGGTGGTGAGAAGAAGAAGAACGAGATTTTCCAGATGGCGGTATTGGAGCCGACCCTGGCGATTCTAGATGAGACCGACTCGGGTCTGGACATCGATGCGTTGCGCGTCGTGGCGCAGGGTGTAAACGCGTTGCGCAGTCCGGACCGTGCGTTTCTGGTGATCACGCACTATCAGCGGCTGTTGGACTACATCGTCCCTGATTACGTGCACGTGCTGGTCGACGGTCGCATCGTGCGTTCCGGCGACAAGAAGTTGGCGCTGCATCTCGAGGAATACGGCTATGCGTGGGCGGGAGACAGAGATCCTGCAGTAGCTGCGGGCCGCTAGGTCGAGAGAGACGAGGGAAATGGGCACTCTGGATAGCGTGAAGGCAGGTAAGAACTCGGGCCTCGAGAGTTACGTCGAGAGTTTCAGGAGGCTGGAGAACGGTGCGGGCGGTCCGGCCTGGCTGCGTCCGGTCCGCGAGGCGGCTATGCAGCGCTCCGCGGAGCTCGGCTTTCCGACGGTTCGGGACGAGGACTGGAAGTTCACGAACCTGGCGCCGTTGGCCAAGAGGTCGTTCGAGCCGGCGCAGGGTGGCGCCAAAATCACGCTCGATGACTTAGCGCCGTTTGTCTTCCGAGGGCAGGAGTCCGCCCGTTTGGTGTTTGTGAACGGGCAATATGCGCCGCAGCTGTCGGACATGTGCGCGCAGCCGGGAGGTGTGATCGCTTGCAGCCTGGCGCAGTCGGTGGAGTTCAACCGGGAATTGGTGGAGCTGCATCTGGCGAAACACCTGGACTACGAGGAAGATTTTTTTGGCGCACTCAACACCGCGTTCCTGGGTGATGGTGGTTTTGTCTTCGTGCCCAGGGGCTCGGTAGTGGAGAAGCCGATCCATCTCATCTACGCGTCGACCGCGACTGCGTCACCGGCAGTCACGCACCCGCGGAACTTGATTATCGTTGGCGAATCCGCCGAAGCGGCGGTCGTCGAAGAGTACGTGTCGCTGGGCGGCGAAGAGTACTTCACCAACGTGGTCACGGAGGTCGTGGCCGGCGAGAACGCCGTGCTCGAGCATTATCGCATCGAGCGGGAGAGCACGCAGGCGTTCAACGTGGGCACGGTACGCGTACAGCAAGCGCGGAACAGCAACGTTTCATGCCACGGCGTGTTTCTGGGTGGCTCGCTGGTCCGGAACAATGTCCACCTGGTGTTGGCAGGCGATGGTGCCCACTGCCTCATTAACGGAGTATTCATGCCTGGTGGCAAGCAGCACATAGACAATTTCATGCGGGTGGAGCATGCGAGCCCCCACTGCGACAGCCGACAATTCTACAACGGGATCCTCAAGGGCTCATCCTCCGGCGTTTTCAGTGGACGGATCATCGTGCACGAGGACGCGCAGAGGACGGATGCGAAGCAGACGAATCGCAATCTGCTGCTCTCGGATCAAGCGCAAGTGGACAGCAAGCCGCAGCTCGAGATCTACGCGGACGATGTGAAGTGCACGCATGGAGCGACGATCGGCCAGTTGGACGACGACGCGATATTCTATCTGCGTGCGCGGGGAATTCCGGAGGACACAGCGCGAACGCTCTTGCTGTTCGGTTTCGCGACCGAGAACTTCGAGCGTATGCGACAAGAGCCGATCCGGAGCTATGTCACCAACCTGGTAACGGACTGGCTTCCGCACGGAGAGATTCTCAAGAAGCTGAGCTAGTCGTGGCCGCGCCTTCCGCTGGCAGGCGCTCCGCGTCATTCCGATGTCGAAACGGCACACCTCATGTCCGATCTTCGCGAACTCTATCAGCAAGTCATACTGGAGCACAGCCGCAGTCCCCGTAACTACAAGGAGCTGGAGGGGGCTAGCCACAGGGCGGAGGGTTACAATCCGTTGTGTGGCGATCAGATCACGGTCTATCTGGTGGTAGATGGCGATCGAGTTGTCGATGTTGCGTTCAAGGGCTCCGGTTGTGCCATCTCCAAGGCGTCGGCCTCGTTGATGACCGGGGCCGTTAAGGGTAAGACGGTGGCGGAAGCAGAGGAACTTTTCGCTCGTTTCCGTGAGATGGTAACGAGCGAGCGCGACGCATCTATAGATGAAGAGGCTCTCGGTAAGCTCGCTGTGTTCTCCGGTGTGCGAGAGTTTCCGGTACGGGTCAAGTGTGCCACGCTTGCGTGGCATACTTTGCACTCGGCTCTGGAGGGGCGAGGTGCTGAGAAGGTCACGACGGAATGAGGCGTGGTGGGAGTCAAGGGCGAAGCAAGACTAGTGACTGGTTATCAGTAGTAGGTTCGGCCGACAAATGGAGACGCGTACGGGGTTCGTGAAGGCAGCGACGCTGGCCGCCGTGCCAGAAGGTGGCATGTTGGCTGTGGATGTCGGCGGCTTGGCGGTAGTAGTCTGCAACGTGGCCGGCGAGTTCTATGCCGTGCACGACGAGTGCACGCATGAGTGTTTCCCGTTGTCGGAAGGCGAACTTGAGGGCCACTCCCTCATGTGCCCGTTGCACGGCGCCTGTTTCGATGTAAGAAGCGGCGAAGTTCTTTCGCCCCCGGCCTATGAGCCCGTGCGGACGTACGAGGTGAGAGTCGAGGGTGAAGACGTATTCATCGCGGGGCCCACTGATGACTAGCAGGGCTGCAGAGCTCGAGTCGAGCGTTCCTCTGGACGTCCGCAGGATCCGAGAGGAGTTTCCGATCCTCGATCAGGAAGTCAACGGTCACCGGCTTGTTTACTTAGACAACGCTGCGTCGTCTCAGAAGCCGCGGGCGGTAGTCAACGCTCTCGCGAGCTATTACGAGCGCGACCATGCCAACGTTCATCGTGGTATCCACGAGTTGTCGATGCGGGCGACGGAAGCGTACGAGGGCGCGCGAGCGGCGGTGGCGCGGTTCATCGGGGCCGGCGATCCGGGCGAGGTCGTCTTCGTGCGGGGAACCACTGAAGCGATCAACCTCGTGTCGGCGGCCTGGGGTCCGCAGAACCTAGCCGCAGGCGACGAGATCCTGCTCACGGTTCTCGAGCATCATTCCAATATCGTGCCGTGGCAGCTCTTGGCCCAGCGCACGGGAGCACGCTTGCGATCTGTTGATATCGATGACGAGGGTCGGCTGGACCTCGAGCAGTACGAC
>JBDHAI010000066.1:0-10223 GCA_039588155.1 Gemmatimonadota bacterium
CATCTTCGCGGAACGCGGCGGCATCTACATTATCGACCTGAAGAAGACGCTCCGCGAGCTCGAGCGCGCAAACAAGTTGGTTCAGGACGTCGTTCGTCGCGGCGAATCGGTATTGTTTGTCTGCACCAAGAGCCAGCTGAACGAGATCATCAAAGCCGAAGCCGAGCGCTGCGGCGCGTTCTATGTCACGCAGCGCTGGCTGGGCGGGATGCTCACTAACTTCCAGACGATCAAGAAGAACATCCGCCGGCTGAAGGAGCTGGAGCGCGGCGTCGAGGAAGGCGCCTTCGAGTTCTACACCAAGAAGGAGCAGCTGCTCCTTGATCGGGAGCGGGAAAAGCTCGATCGCTATCTGTCTGGCATCAAGAACATGTCGCGCCTGCCCGGCTGTCTCTTCGTCGTGGATTCGCGCAAGGAGAACATCGCCGTTGCTGAGGCCAACAAGTTAGGCATCCCGGTGATCGCGATCGCAGACACAAACGCCGATCCCGACAGGCTGACTGTCCCCATCGCGGGCAACGATGACGCGATTCGATCGGTTTCCTTGATTACGAAGGAAATAGCGGACACCGTGGAGACTTCGATGGCGGAGGTGCCGGCAGAGCTTCGTGCGGCAGTCGCCGAGGAGGAGGAAGAGGCTTTCACATACTCGAGCGATGCCGCAGTGGCGGTGACGGAGCGTGGCTCGGGTCGCAAGTCGCGCAAGCGGCGACGCCCACGTCCGGAAGTGATTGCCGCGCACCGCGCGCCCACGGATGATGAGGCCGGTGATACTGCGGAGTCCGAGGAAGATTCAGCGGAACCGGCGAAGGAAGGAGGTCCGGCACAGGCTGATGAGAGTGCCGGAGATCCTAGCAAGGGGTAGTTGATCGCTAGCTGGGCCACTTCGGTGGCCCTTTTCGTAAAGGCAGAAATAGACGGCAAGAGATGGTTGAGATCAAGGCAACAGACGTGAAGGCGCTGAGGGAGCGCACAGGCGCGGGAATGATGGACTGCAAGCGCGCGCTCCAAGAGAACGACGGCGACACGGAGGCCGCTGTCGAGTGGCTCCGCAAGAAGGGAGCGGCTTCCGCGGAGAAGCGGGCGGGCCGCGAAGCCCGCGAAGGTGTCGTTGAGTCTTATATCCACCATTCGCGAACCGTGGGCGTCCTCCTCGAGCTCAATTGTGAGACGGACTTCGTCGCGCGCAACCCGGAATTCCAGGAGCTTGCGCGTGACCTTGCCATGCAGATCGCCGCAACGGACCCGATCGCGGTGTCGCGCGACGACGTCCCGACGGAGATTGTCGAGCGCGAGCGCTCGATCTTCCTCGCACAGATCATAGAGGAAGGGAAGCCCGAGCATATCGCCGGCAAGATTGTCGAAGGCAAGCTGCGTAAGTTTTTCGAAGAGCGGACCCTTCTGGAGCAGAAATACGTGAAGAACCCGGAGATCTCGGTCACCGACCGGGTCGCGGAAACGCAATCGAAGCTGGGCGAGAAAGTAGCTGTTGGCCGTTTCGTGCGATTCAAGGTGGGTGAGTAACCGCTTTGATTTCCCGACCACGCTACGATCGAGTCTTGCTCAAGCTGTCCGGCGAGTCGCTGGCAGGTGGAGACGGCTTCGGCATATCGCTTCCGGCGGTTGATAGTCTGACCGAGGAGGTGAAGGCCGTGCGTGATGCCGGCGTCGTGCTGGGGTTGGTCGTCGGCGGCGGCAATATCGTGCGCGGGGCAGCAGCTGCGGAAGGCGGCATGGACCGGGTCTCGGCTGATTACATGGGCATGCTCGCGACGGTGATCAACGCCCTCGCCGTGCAGGACATGCTCGAGAAGAAGGGCGTCGAGACGCGGGTGCTCAGCGCCATCCGCATGGAAGCGTTGGCGGAGCCCTATATTCGTCGCCGCGCCCTGCGCCACCTGGAGAAGGGAAGGGTGGTGCTCTTTGCCGCCGGTACGGGCAATCCCTACTTTTCCACAGACACGGCGGCCGTGTTGCGAGCGATCGAGATGGAGGCGGAGCTGATCATCAAGGCTACGAAGGTCGAGGGAGTGTTCTCAGCAGACCCGATGTCCGACCCGACGGCGCAACTGATTCCGGAGATCTCCTTCCTCGAAGTGATGACGCGGGAGTTGGCGGTCATGGACGCGACTGCGATCTCGCTGTGTAAGGACAACAATCTGCCCGTCATCGTGCTGAACATTCAGCGGTGCGGGGCTGTGCTGGCGGCCGCACAGGGCGAGCGGGTGGGCACTTTGATTACCGCGGAGATGGACTCATGACGAGCGTCAAGGAGACCCGCAGCCGGATGGAGAAGGCCTTGGAGGCGATGCGGCGTGAGTTTGCCTCGGTACGCACGGGTAAGGCCTCGCCGGCGTTGCTCGAGCATGTGCGTGTAGAGGCGTACGATTCGCAGATGCCGCTGGAGCAACTGTCTACGATCAGCGCGCCGGAGCCTCGACTCCTGATCGTGCAGCCATGGGACAAGAACCTGATGGGCGCGATCGAGAAAGCGATCCAGAGTTCCGATTTGGGCTTGAACCCGTCGAACGACGGTTCGGTCATACATGTGCCAATTCCACCGCTGAATGAGGAACGCCGGCAGGAGCTCGTGAAAGTGCTCCACAAGATGGCGGAGGAAGGCCGCGTGTCTGTACGAACCGCGCGGCGTGTGTCGAAAGACGATATCAAGGCGAAGACAAAGAGCGGCGAGCTATCCGAGGATGAAGGTCGCCGGCAGCTTGAAGAGGTCCAGAAACTTACCGACGGTTACGTCGAGAAAATCGACGCCCTCCTAGCGGCCAAAGAAGAGGAAGTGATGGAGGTTTGAGTCGAGGGACGTTGGTGCAGTTCTCCGTCGCACGTCGCTCCACTTGGCCTCCGCCACTATCGAATCGATGCCCTCTGAGCGTCTCCTGCAAATAAAAGAAAGCAATAAGAGCCGCGTGCCCCGGCACATCGCCATCATCATGGACGGCAACGGCCGCTGGGCGATGCAGCGCGGCTTGCCGCGCTCGGAAGGACATCGAGCAGGCATGAAATCGGTGCGCGAGGTGGTCGAGGGCTCGATCGAGGCCGGCGTCGAGGCCCTCACGCTGTTCGCCTTCTCCGATGAAAACTGGCGGAGGCCGACGCGCGAGATCGCAGATCTCATGGCGCTACTCTTGACCTACGCCAGGTCGGAATTCCAGAACTTGGTCGATAACGGCGTCGAAGTCCATGTGATCGGCGACGTCGAGCGGCTGGGGGCGGCAGAACGTGCGGCTGTGCGCAAGATCGTCGACGCGACGAGCGGCGGCCCGAATCTCCAGCTGATCGTGGCGCTCAGCTACGGCAGCCGCAGCGAGATCGCTCGAGCGGCGCGACGGCTAGCCGAGCGAGTGGAAGTGGGGGAGCTGAAAGCGGCGGATATCGACGAAGCGTCACTCGCCGACGAACTATACACCGCGGCGTGGCCCGACCCCGATCTGCTGATTCGGACCTCCGGCGAGTACCGGATTTCCAACTTCCTGCTCTGGCAGCTGGCGTACACAGAGCTGTATAGCACACCGGCGTTCTGGCCGGACTTCGACCGTGAGGCTCTCTTTGATGCCATTCTTGAGTACCAGAAGCGAGAGCGCAGGTACGGACGGGTCTCCACGCAATGACGGGATCCGGCGGTGAGTTGGGCAAGCGGCTCGGAGTCGCGTTGGTGGGCATTCCCCTCACCGTGCTGGCTGCCTACATGGGTGGCTACTGGCTGGCCTCTTTCGTAGCCGCGTTTGCCGGCCTCGCCGCCTGGGAGTTTTCGGTCATGTATGCCTCCAGCGGTGTACCTGCAGACCGCTGGGTGGCCGGCGCGCTGGCGGCCGCTCTGGTTCTGATGGCAGTAAGCGGCCCTTCGGCGAATTACACGGTCGCCGTCACGGTCCTCACGTTGGGAGCGGCAGTAATCGTCATGATGCGGGCGCCGCCCGAAGCGCGAGCGGGCCTCAAGACCATCGTCACCCTCTTCGCCGCCCTCTACGCCGGTATGCTGCTCACCTTCGCGATCTGGCTTCGTGGCACCGACCCAACCGCGCCGGGGTGGCGGGGCGCGGCGATCCTCTTCATGCCGGTCGCGATCACCTGGCTGGGCGACACGGCCGCCTATTCAGTGGGTAGAGCGATAGGCAGGCACAAGATGGCGCCACGCACTAGCCCCAATAAGACATGGGAGGGCGCGGTTGCCGGCCTGGTCGCGTCGGCGTTGGGCGCCGTCGTGTATGCCGAGCTCACTCAGTCTGTCGTAGGCTGGACGCTGCCGGTCACCGCGATCGCGGCCCTCGGAGCTTTGGTCTCCATCGTAGGGCAGTTCGGAGATCTCTTCGAATCTCACTTCAAGCGCGACTGCGGCGTCAAAGACAGCTCGCAGTTGCTACCAGGCCACGGTGGCGCGCTCGATCGCGTCGACTCGTTGCTCTTCGCCTTTCCATTCGCTTATGCCTTCTTCATCGCTGTAGGGATCTAGTGAATCGACGAGGGATTGCGGTCTTGGGTTCGACGGGATCCATCGGAGTGACGACTCTCGATGTGATCTCCGCCTTCCCCGATCGCTTTCGGCTCGTGGCGCTCACGGCGCTTCAGAACTCTGACTCGCTGCTCGAGCAGGCCCGCCGGCATAACCCGGATCTGGCCGTGCTGGTGAACGGGAGTGGCGCCCAGGGCATCCCGGCGGGCACCCGGCTGGCGACGGGGTCGGAGGCGGTGCTCGAAGCGGCGAGCCATCCCGATGTCGATATCGTGGTCAACGGGCTAGTGGGCGCCGCCGGGCTGGAGCCGAGCTTGCGCGCACTTGAGGCTGGGAAACGGCTGGCACTGGCGAACAAGGAGTCGCTCGTCGTTGGTGGCCCGCTGGTCATGCGAGCCCTGGAGTCGGGTGGCGGCGAACTGATTCCGGTGGATAGCGAGCACAGCGCGGTATTCCAATGCCTGGAGGGCTCGGATCTGGAGAGCGTCCGGAGAATCGTGCTCACGGCGTCCGGCGGACCGTTTCGCGATCGCGATCCGGCGGATCTGGCCGAGGTGACGCCGGGCGAGGCGCTTCGTCACCCGACTTGGAACATGGGAGCGAAGATCACGATCGATTCTGCGACGTTGGTGAACAAGGCGCTGGAGGTCGTGGAGGCGCATTTCTTGTTTGGGATGCCCTACGACCAGGTGTCCGTCGTGATTCATCCTCAGTCGATCGTCCACTCCCTGGTGGAGTTCCGCGATGGCTCGGTGCTCGCTCAGCTCGGCTATCCAAGTATGGCGCTGCCTGTACTTTACGCCCTCACCTACCCGGAGAGGCTACCGTTCGATGCGCCGTCACTTGACCTAGTGGAGGTGAGTGCCCTTACTTTCGAGCCGGTTCGTTCGGGGCGTTTCCCGGCGTTCGAGCAGGGACGCGAGGCTGGCCTGCGGGGCGGAACGGCACCGGCCGTGTTCAACGCGGCGAGCGAAGAGGCGGTCGCCGCGTTCCTCGCCGAGCGGCTCCCGTTTACGGGTATACCGGACGTGATCGGCCAGGTCCTGGGCGAGCACACGGTGGAAGAAGTGACGTCGCTCGCTGTCGTCTGGCGTGCGGACAGCTGGGCACGTGAGATGGCACGCGGAGCAGTGGAACAGCTAACGCAGAATTAACTACGGTTGACTGAATGACATCAATTGTTGCCTTCGTCGTCGTACTCGGTGTACTGATCTTCGTACACGAGCTGGGGCATTTCGTTGCCGCCAAAGCCGCCGGCATCGCCGTGCCGCGCTTCTCGATTGGGCTGGGTCCCCGAATTTGGGGATTCAAGATGGGCGAAACGGAGTATGTGATCTCTGCCTTCCCGTTGGGTGGCTATGTGAAAATGGCGGGTATGGGCGAGGAAGAGGCCCTGGAACATCTCGAAGGTGGGAGTATGGATGTGGAGGTCCCACCCGAACGCCGGTTCGACTCAAAGTCGACGGGAGCCCGCGCCGTCGTCATTACAGCAGGCGTGGCCATGAACTTCATCTTCGCGATTCTCGCCTACTCGGGTGTCGCTTATTTCGCCGCGTATGCCCCGCTCATCGCCGTGGTGGATCCAGGGATGCCGGCTGAGGAAGCCGGGGTGCGGCCTGGCGACCTGATCGTCGCAGTGGATGACAACGACGTCGCCGTTTGGACGGACGTCGCGGTCTATATCGCCGAGCGGCCTGGCGAGTCCATCCGGTTGGCCGTCGAGCGGGACGAGCGAGTGCGCGAGCTCACGACCGCGATCGCGACCGTCGACACCACGGTGCAAACCGCTGCTGGTAAAGACACGACCCTCGTCTACGGCAGGATCGGCATTCAGCTGGAGACCGAAAACCCACGTCGTGCCTTTGGTCCGGCGGCATCGCTCGCGGCCGGTACACGCCAGACCCTTGGCATGACTCGGCTCGTCCTGGGGTTTCTCGGACAACTGGTCACCGGGAGGGCCTCTCCGCGTGAGTTGGGCGGCCCGATCATGATCGGCCAGTACTCGGGCCGCTTCGCGCGGATGGGCCCCGCGGCGTTCATCAGCTTCATGGCGTTTCTCAGTCTGAACCTGGCTATTCTCAACCTCCTCCCCATCCCGATCCTGGATGGCGGCCATCTCGTCTTTCTGATCATCGAGGCCGTGCGCGGTCGTGCCGTCTCGCTGGAGGTCCGGGCCCGCCTCAGCCAGTTCGGCTTCGTCCTGCTTCTCGCCCTGATGGTATGGGTGATTACGAGCGACGTGCTGCGGCTGGCAGGGAAATAGCGACAGTCTAGAAGAGTCCGAGCTGGGGCGAGCGAATCGTCGAGGCGAGCGTCGCGACGTCGAGTCCGGAGAGGGGCTCGTCTTGGGCTGCGACGCGCAGAAGTCCGTCGTACCCTCGCTTGCTCAGCGATCGGCCGACCACTTCGGCGGCAAGTTCCGGCTCGTTGCACTCCTGACTGAGGTGTGCAAGGATGACTCCTGCGAGGCCCGGGTGGTACAGCTCGACCCCCAACTGTGCGGCGGCCCGATTCGACAGATGTCCGTGCCGGCCCGCAATGCGGCTCTTCACCGACCACGGGTATGGACCGTTCCTCAACATCAGATCGTCGTGGTTCGCCTCGAGGATCAGCATGTCGCAGCGCTTCAGTGCATGACGCACGGACACCGTGGGCGTTCCGAGGTCGGTCGCCACGCCGACCTTCAGCCCGCTCTGACGCTGGCGAACGGTTACGCCGATGGGATCGACGGCGTCGTGGCAGGTAAGGAACGGCTCAACCCGCAGATCCCCCAGATCTATCGGCTGGCCGGCGCGGTAGAAGCGCAGTTCTTCGGTCCCCGTGAGTAGTGCGGAACACGAGGCCGCCGTCGCGCGGGCTATGTAGATTGGCACGTTCCAGCGACGCGCGAAGATACCCATGCCCTGCGTGTGATCTCGGTGTTCGTGGGTGATGACGAGGGCCGACACGCTGTCGGCCGCTATGTCGATCGCCGTCAGGCGGCGCTCGATTTGCCGCCCGCTGAACCCGGCGTCAATGAGGATACGAGTGTCAGGAGTCTCCAGGAGGATCGAGTTACCGCGGCTTCCGCTTCCCAGGATGTGTACGGTGAACGTCATCCACCCCGCCCTTTGCGCCAACAGCGTTCAAGGTATCGCCGCCCGCGCTCGTCCAGTTCCACGCCCCGCCTGGCCATCGCTCTCGCAGCCGTCTCGACGAAATCGGCCAGGCGGTACTCCCCGAGATTGTCGCCCTCGCCCCAGCTGAACGGTTCAACGTAGGTGGGGGGCATCTGACTACCATAGACATTAGCGCCGGCACCCATGATGGTGCCAGTGCCCAGCAGCAACCCGATCCCGGTCTTCACGTGATCCCCCAAGAAGCACCCGAGCTTGAGCTCGCCGCTGTCCTGTACGCCGGAGGGTGTCCAGACCTTGATGGGTCGGTAGTTGTTCTTCAGGTCGCTGTTGGTGGTGAAGGCACCGAGGTTGACCCATTTGCCCACGTAGGAGTGACCGAGGTAACCGTCGTGGGCCTTGTTCGAGTGTCCCAGCACAACAGTCTCCGCGACTTCACCGCGTAGATATGAGTGCGGGCCGGTGGAAATCGCTTCGAACGATCCACCCAGAAGACGCGAGCGGGCCCCAATCGCTGCCGGCCCGGCCAGTCGGGTGCCGGCGCGGATCTCAACCTCATCCTCTACCAGAATCGGCCCGTGCCGCACGTCGAACACGGTACCCGGCTCGACGTGTACTCCCCGGCCAATCTCCAGGGACTCAGCTCCGAGCTTGTAGACGCCCGGGGGTAGCTCAGGCCGACCTGTCCCCGACCGGGTGGCCAGGTCACGCCGCAGCTGCTCGGGCGTGTCCAGCATCAGATCCCACACGGCCTCCAGCAACCGCCCCGCGACCGACACCTGTCTCGCTGTCGACCCATCGAGCTCCAGGTGGGTCAAGAAACCGTCCTCGGGTCGTCGCCCGGCGGGCAGGCAGAGTCCGACCGGCCGACCGTCGATCAGGTAGATGGTCGGGCCGGTGGGGGGTGGGAGCTCCTGGTCGAGCTCCACGGCAGCCCTGGCGCACCAGAAGATGAGATCCCGGTCCTCGGGCAGCGCTGCGGGCTCGAGCACTGCGGGCGCGCCGACTTCCGCGAAGTCTACGAGGTGTTCTGCGGTGAGATAACCGATGCACTCGATTCCCAGAACACGTTCGACTCGTTCGACGAGTTTGGCGGCGCCGAAGCGAAGCTCGCCGATTGGCCGGGTGAGCGCGAAGGGCTCCCAGGACCGGGCTTTCAGGTCGTCGAAGAGAACGAGTCCTGACACGGTTCAGTCGACTCCGCGTCTCAAGTGCTCTGGAAGCTCCGCCAACAGCTTCTTGAGGTCGGCGACGCGATCGAGGGCGGCCACGAAAGTCACACCGGAAGCCCGCACGACCGCGATGTCGGACAATCCGAAGGCGACGACGGGGCCGTCCTCCGCCCATACGAGGCAATCCTCGCAATTTGACGCATGCGCCTCTCCCACCGTCAAGTTGCCGTGGTCGTCCAGCTGCCGAACTCTCATCAGGGCGGCCCAGGCGCCCACGTCGTCCCACTCGAAGTCAGATTCGACCACCGCGATGTTCGGGCTGCGCTCCATCAGCCCATGATCGATGGTAAGGGTCGGCACGTTGGCGAAGAACCCGGGCACGTCACCGTCACGCAACCGCGGCAACTCGCCGGCGAGTTCTGGCGTGTGGGACGACAACTCGCTCAGCAGAACTTCCGGTCGCCAGACGAAATTCCCGGAGTTCCAAACGAAACCTCCCCGCTCGAGGTAGCGCTCGGCCGTCTGGCGATCCGGCTTCTCGACGAAACGCGACACCTCGTAGACGCCTTCACTCAGGTTCTTTCCAACTTCTATGTAACCGTAGCCCGTCTCCGGGCGCGTTGGCTTGACCCCGACAGTCACGAGTCGGTCGAGTCGGAGAGCCGCATCTATCGCGCGTCGCAGCGAAGAGAGGAAGCTCTCCAGCGGTCGAATGACATGATCGGAGTGCAGAGACACCAATACGGCGCGGTCGGGCCGCTCGGATCTCTTGAGGATCTCCTGGGCAGCCCAGGCCAGAGCGGGGGCCGTGCCTCGAGCTTCCGGTTCGAGGAGAACTTGTTGGGACGGGAGTTCGGGAAGGTGCTTTTCGATGTGGGGCTTGAAGCGTTCGCCGGCGACAATCAGAACGTTCGAGGCCGGGGCCAGTGCTCGGGCCCGTTCCAGCGTATCGGAAATGAGCGGTTGGGATGTCGCCAGCTGTAGGAACTGCTTAGGGCGCTGCGGCGTGCTCGCCGGCCAGAACCTCGAACCGATCCCGCCTGCCAGTATCGCGACCCAGAGTTCGAATCCCGCCTCGTCGTTCACGCCGAACCCGCTGCCTGGCTCGCGCTAGACCAGGTCAGCGATCTGCCCGCGGTTCTGCCGGAGCTCGTACAGCAGCGCGCCGAATGGGACACCTGGTCTGACGAAAGTCACGAGTATCATCTCCGGCGGTACATCGGTGACGATGGCCACGCCGTCGGCGTACTCGATGACGGCGGTCGCGAGCCCGTCGTGACGCGCGGCGGAACCAAGTTCGCGAGCGTTATGCAGGATGTTGGGCGCCATGGCGGCCACGGCTTCTGCATCGCTTCCTGCCGGGGTAACTTGGTCGATTAGGAGGCCGTCCTGGCCGACGACGAAAACGGCCTCGACCTCTGAGCGACTGGAGAGACGGGCGAGAAGGTCCTTGAGTGTTGGCATCTA
>JBDHAI010000067.1:0-10209 GCA_039588155.1 Gemmatimonadota bacterium
GTCTGCTGTTCGCTCCCGAAAGTGTCTTGGTCGTGTTCTCGCCGCTTCTCGTCAGGGCTTTGAGCAGAGAAAGTGAGTCGCTCTCCAGTGGCAAGCTAGTGAATGTCGTCCGGCAGGTGGCAGCTCTGCAGGTCGCCATCGCCGCACCCGTAGGGTTGGGGCTGATGTTGGAACACGAGTGGATTACGCGAGCCCTCTATGGGAGCGAATTCGATCCGGCTGCACGTGTGCTGCTCTGGCTCGCGCCGGCTTACTTGTTCATGTCCATCAATTTTCTGGCCGGCGGGCTGCTGACGGCCGCCTACCTGCAGCGAGCACTCCTCGTCATCTCCGGCGTCGCCGCGCTGGCCAACGTACTCTTGAATCTGATCTTGATTCCCAAGTACGGCGCGGTCGGCGCCGTGGCCGCTACGCTCGTGACGGAAGGAGCGGTAGGAATAGGAATGCTGCGCAGGCTTGCCGGTCGCGTTCCCTACAGCTGGATTTGGAAGCCGATTGGCACGGCATCGGCGTATTTCGCGGTCATCGTCGCGGTACCGAACATCATCCTCCACGAGTACTTGCCGTTTGTGGCGCGGCTCCTGCTTGGCCTGGTGAGCACGGGGATCTTCTTGCTACTGCTTTGGCGCCGGGGCATGATACCGAGTCCGCTGGCAGGGGAGGAACTGGAGGGACCGTGAGTCGCTGGCTGATCGTATTGATTTGTCTCTTGTGTCCCTGGCAGCTGTATTTTTGGGCCGGACCCGTCGGCTCGATCTCCCTCGTGCAGGTCGCTCTGGCTCCTCTCGTGGCGCTGCTCGTTCTGCATATGGCACTGCGCCCTGGGGAGCGAATGCTGCCGAACCACGCGCCATTCGTTCTCCTGGTCGCCTTCGCATGTTTGTGCCTCGTAGCGACGCTGTGGTCACCCGACCAAGCTCTCGCTGTGAAGACGTTCTTGAAATTCATCGGCGTGGCCGTCGTGTGCGTCACGATCGCGGTTTCGCCCGCGCACATTCGACGATCTGCGATCACGGCGCTGGGCGTCTCCGCTGCGGTACTCAGCCTGATGGTCGTGGTGTTCCGCTTCTGGCCGTTTCTCGAGGCCGGATTCTTCTTCAGCCCCTTCGCCACTTACACCGTGGATCCCGATCTGTTGGGCGACCTGTTGGGCGGTGCCGAGCGGGCAAACGTCCTGGCTGACGATCGGGCGGGTGCCGTTTTTACGAACGCCAACGTCGCCAGTCTATTCCTCGGGCTCGTGCTCTTCCTTGTCCAGGCTGTCCGGCTAGGGCCGAAGCGAACGACGGCGTTGAGCTTGCCGCTGATCGCTGGGATCGTGGCGACGGGCTCGAAAGCCGGTTTGTTAGCGCTGCTGGTGACGGGGTCCCTGTGGATCGCCACCTTCATGAGGGGCAGGCTGAGCCTGGGGACCGTAGCCGCGATCCTCGCGGGCTGCTTGTTGGCCCTGCCACTGCTGGGCTTTTACATCGTCCGTTTTCAGCTGTGGGAGGTCGCGGTCGCGGCGTTCGGGTCGCGGCTGGAAGTCTGGGGCGTGGCGATAGCGGAGCTAGGGCAAAGGCCACTATTGGGACTCGGTTTCGGGGGTTGGGAGAGATACATCGACGAAGCGCGACCGTTCGAGGGGACCTTCATTCCCTATCCGTTGCACAACTTGATACTCATAGCCTGGTCGTGGGTCGGCATACTCGGAGCCGCGGTCGCCACTGCCTTCGTGATCAGCAGCATCGCTGCACCCCTGCGAGATCGCGCCCGGGGACGGCTCAACCGATTGACGGCGACCGCATTGTCTCTGGCGTTTCTCTGGCTGTTCATTCAGTCGATGTTCACAAACGCCGCGGTCACCGATATTCGGATTGGCATCCCCGTCGGGCTCGCTCTCGGCCTGCTCACCCCGGCCTCGGCTGGAGGGGGCGCCGGGCGGAAGGGCTCAACCGAGCACCTCGACCCAGGGGTATCGATCTGAGCGACCGCTGCGAGCGACTTCCAGCATCATCGCGACCATCTTTGTGCAGTTGAGATCTTGGAGCGCCTTCGCTTGACCGGTCGCCGCAATCGTCTCGCGCTCAGCGTCTTCACGCAGATAGTATTCGATCTTCCGGTCTAGATCCGAGAGATCCTCAAACCAGACCAAGTCCTGCTTGTACTTGAAGAGCCGGTCCACCTCCGGGAAATGCTTGGGCATAAAAAACGTGCCGAAAGTCAGATAATGAGAAAGCCGGTCGCTCGAATAGCGGGGAACGCCTTCGACAGCGTTGACTCCAATCCCGATTCGTGCGCTCTTGATTGCAGCCACGTACGCTTCGCCACGCACGTAACTGCTCGTTCCTGTCAGTCTGCGGATCAGCCGCGCGCCCTTGCCCAGCATGCCGGAGCCGAACTCGGCGCCGCCGTAGACCTTCACGTCCTTCCGCCGCCGAAGATACCTAATCACCTCCTGCCGCTCCGTGCCGGCCATTGCATGGGCCCCGCCGGTGAAGACTATGTTCTGGGTGTTTCTCCGGAGATGTGAGTATTTCCGCACGAGATCCGGATCGACGGGTGGGAAGTAATAAGCGGCGCGCGCGGGTTTGCCGCGCTCGAAGTAGCGTGCCAGCTCCTCACCGCCGGAGGACATGAAGTAACAGTCGACTTCACCCAGCAAGTCGAGAACCCATGCTTCGGGCTCCGGCCGGATGTCGCCGTACCAGAGCGACACCGACACGCCCAGGCGCCTGATCTCGGCGAGCGAGCTTCGAGTGAAGCCGTCTCCTTTTCCGATGAAGACCAGATCTTTACCACGGGCCAACTCGACGAAACGGCGTTCCATGGCCGTTCGGCCTTCCCGCGCAGTCAGCGTCCGATAATCGAACGTTTCGACCTCGCAGCCGTTGGCGAGCAGTCCCTTTCTGAATATCAGGTCGCCGCCCAACTCATGATCATCGAACACGCCGGCATGAAGAACCTTCATCGCTCAACAGTTGTCTTGGGTACGCCCTCAGACCCGAGCTTCCGGGTCCGTTACCTGCCGTTGTTCAAGAACGTCGGTGGACCGAAAGATCTGCAGCATCCGCTGGGCTCGCACCGACCACTCGAAGACTTGCTGAACGCGCCGGATGCCGCGACGCTGGAGCTCGTGGCGTGTTGCTGCGTCCCCAAGCACTTCGTCTAGCCTTTGGGCCAGAACGTCGGCTTCATCCTCAGGAAACAGCAAGCCGGCGTCGCCGACCACTCGGGGTATGTTGCCGGAAGTGCTGGCGACTATCGGGCAGCCGGCTGCCATCGCCTCGATCAGCACGCGTCCAAACTGTTCCACCAGAGTCGGTGTCGTGCGCGAAGGTAATGCGAGGCAGGCGTGGCTCGCATAGAGGTCCTTGAGTTCCGCGTGGCTGACGTGGCCGCGAAAATCCACTCGACCTTCAATAGCACGCTCGCGCGCGAGACTTTGTAGCGCTTCCAGCTGTGGCCCGTCGCCGGCAATGGTCAGCGCCTGAAAAGAGCCGGACCGGGCGCATGCGTCGATCAGGGTATCCACACCTTTCTGACGGGCGAGATAGCCGACGTACAATACCGATCCTCCCCGAACGGCTCCGCTGAGTTGACGTTCTCTACAGGACTCGAACTCCTGCAGGGAGACGCCGTGGCCCATCACATGGATCTTGTGCTCCGCCAGCCCACGTTGTCGCAGCACCACCGCCGCCTCTTCATTACGAGCGAACACGCCGCCGCAATGGCGGAAAGCGTAGCGCTCGAGAGTGTTGAACGGCGGTGGGTAACGCTTCAAGAGGTTCTGCGAGGCGTGCAAGAACACTCTGGCCGATGGCGCGTGCCGCCGCGCGGCTGAGATGACCTGCGCAGCGGACGCGTTAAAGGGCTCGTTGTCGAAGTCGATGACGTCGGGCCGGAACTCCCGCAGAGTTCGGCGGAGGAATATCGGCGGGAAAAGCGCGAAGTGCTTGTTGCCCCGCATGGCTACGCGAACCCTGTGGCAGGCCAGTGAATCCAGCGGTCCGGACTCCGGAGCCACGTCGCCGTCCGACCACAAGAACCGCCATTTTGCCGGCACGATCGCGAGGAATGCCGACGCGTGTCTGGCGAGCTCCACGGCTTTCCACTGGTAGCTGCCCAGCATCAAGAAATCGAGGCCAATGCAGAGAATTCTCATTCTGGGTCGCGATAGAAACGTTCGTTCAAGCGGCGTACATAGGCATCCCAGGAAAAATGCCGCCGTGCGATCCGCTTGGCTTCGCTCCCGAGTTCCGTCAAGTTCGCGCGTGACGATCTAGCGATAGCGTCAGCCAGGTTCGTGATCGCCCAATTCGGCAACCCAGGGTCGTTGTACCGGGAGGTCGTGAACCCCAGGTCGAACAGGAAGCCGGTCACGCCATCCCGAACGATCTCTGGGAGTCCCCCGACCCTGCTCGCCACCACCGGTGTGCCGACTGCCATGAACTCGAGGGCCGCGATGCTCGTGGCTTCCGCCAGGGAGGGGAAAATGCCGATGTCGGCTTCTTTCATATAGAGGGGGAGCTCGCTATTCGGAAGCGTGCCCAGAAACATCACACGATCCTGGATGTTGAGTTCGCGGACCGTGCGCTCGATGTCTGGCCGCAGAGGTCCATCGCCGATGATGATCAGGCGGAAGTTCGGGATGCGCTCTAGGCAGTGCGGCACAGCCCGGACCGCGTATTGTACGCCGTTCTTTGGGTAAAGGCGCCGGACGGTCATCGCCACGAAATCGTCCGGCCCCGCACCGAACCGCGGCCGCACCGGAGTCTCGGGCTCAGGAACGTCCAGCTGTCGGGGCGATATCGCGTTTGGGATCGGGAATACTTTGGCGGGATCTACACCGACGGCCTCCACTACATCCGCCAGCTCCCGGCTGGCTGTGATAATCGCCGTCGCTCGCCTTGACGCCCGCTCTACCAGAGTACGCTTCCACCGATACCTGCGATCATCGAGAATGGAGCCGTGCTCAGTGATCACGAGCCTTGTGCCCAGTCGCCGCGCGTATATCGCCGCGGCCACGCCCATGGGATAGAGCTGGTGAGCATGCAGCACGTCGAAGCGGCTGCGCGCGTGGTCATCCCGGAGCGCGCGCCGGAGATACCAGAAACGCGAGGGCCGCCGCAGCCAGGCAGGAGACAGGGCGGGTATACGTCGAATTGTTAGGTTGGGTTTGCGGTTGTCCACCATCATCGACGCGTGCTGATCGGTTTCTAAGGACCCGTAAAGAACGACGTCATGGCCGGTCTCCGCCAATGCGAGGGCGAGATTCTCGCAGTGCACCTCGATCCCGCCCATGATCGGCGGGAGGTGCGTCGTAATGATGCCGATTCTCATAGTGGGTGGACGGCAGTCTTGAAAAGGGGCGCCTGCGCACTCTTGCGCGTTGAGAACGCCTACCGGTTCGGCGCATCGCTGTCAGCGTGCGAACGCTCGTCGCTCAGCTGGATCCGGAGGTCCGGCGGTCTCGCAGGAATTCTTCGTACTTGCTTCGAACGAAGTCCTCGATGCTACTCTTGAATCGCTGGCGACTGAACGACTCCGCGTGCTTGCGTATCATGTCGGCGTAGAATCGATCGCGGATTTGCTCGAAATAAGCGATGGCTTGGGTCAGAGCCTCGCGTGTCTGTTCGTAGAAGAACATTCCTGTTGCGGGTCTGTCGCTCGCCTCCGAGATGCCGGCCGGCCGCTCAAATGCTTCAAGCGGAACCACGGTCTCCAATGCCCCGCCTTTCCCATAGGCGATCACGGGCTTGCCCGCGGCCATCGCCTCGACGGGTACGATACCGAAATCCTCTTCTCCGGGAAAGACGAGTGCACGGCAGCCGCGATACGCCTCGCGGACCTCGTCGTCGGATCCCCAACCGAGGAACTCGATGTTCGGGGCGGCGAGTTTTTCGAGGCGCGCCGCATCTTGCCCGGAGCCGAGGATTCTCAACGGCACGCCCAGCTGATTGAAGGCCTCGATCGCTATGTCCACCCGCTTGTAGGGAGCGAACGCCGTAACCATCAGATAGTAACCATCGTCGCGGGTCGACGGTTGGATGCGCTCCACATCGACGGGCGGGTAGATGACGGCCGAATCCCGTTCGTAGTGCTTGCGAATTCGGTTAGCCACATGTTGCGAATTAGCGATGTAGTAATGCACCCGGCGGCTGGTACTGACATCGGCTCTCTGCAGCCAGCGACGGGTAATACGCATCGCCGTGCGAACGGCCAAACTCGCTCGGCCTGGGCCGAAGTAGGCGTCGTATTGATCCCAGACGTACCGCATCGGCGTGTGCACGTATGAGATGTGGCAAGCACCCGCCGGTACGCGAACGTTCTTGGCGACACAGTGACTCGAGCTGAGGACGAGATCGACATCGCCGAGGTTTAGCTGTTGTGCTGCTAGCGGAAAGAACGGCAGGTAGTGTCGGTATCGATCGGCGGCAAAGGGAAGGTGTTGTACGAAACTCGTATGGATGGTGTGACGTTCGATCGTATTCGAAACGGTCCCAGGCGAATGCAGAAGTGTGTGGATTGGAGCGTCGGGGAAGAGCTCGCAGAAGACCTCGAAGACCTTCTCGCCTCCCCGCATCCCCGTGAGCCAGTCGTGAACGAGTGCGACCCTCATCGGTCTCTGATCGGGAAGGCGGGGGCTCTCAGTCCTGGCTAGAGCGAACCCCGCGCCGTTATCACCGCCGGGATCGACCTGAGAAGGATCTTCAGGTCGGAGGAGAACGTCCTGTTCCGGATCGCGTCGAGTTCGACTTCCGTCCGATCGGGGTATCCGATTCGACTGCGCCCCTGCACCTGCCAGGCTCCGGTTATGCCCGGCTTGACCGACAGGAACTGCTTGGCCCGATCGTCGTACCAGCGGATCTCGTCTTCGACGATGGGACGCGGGCCGACCAGCGACATGCTGCCGGCCAAGACATTGAACAACTGGGGTAGCTCGTCAAGGCTGCTCTTGCGGAGGAAACGGCCCATCCGCGTGACTCGCGGATCGAGGTCGACCGGAATCTTGTAATCGTTCTCGACGTAGCAACGCCAGAGTTCGTCGTCTTCTTCGAGCTTGTCCTGGGCCTCGACCCGCATCGAGCGGAACTTGAGGCAACGGAATAGCTTTCCGTCCCGGCCCAGTCGGACATGCCCGAAGAACGCTGGCCCCCTCGACTCGAGTCGCACGGCCAGGGCGATAATCGCCATGAGCGGGCTTGCCAGCACGATGGCCAGGGCCGCCGCCACCACGTCGAACGTGCGCTTCGCTGCGACATAGGCCGTCGAGGCGTGGGCAAAGCCCACGCTAGAACGCTGTAACGAAACCCCAGTTAGGATCTCGGCGAGATCCTGCTCAACTTCGAGCGAAATATCTATTGTTGCACGCAATTGCGCGGCTTCTCGCGTAAGAAGACCCGACTCCATGCTCCACTCCTGCGAGATGGTCTTGTAAACGTCGTGTTGTATTGCGGAACATTGGGGACCGCCGCTACAGGCGATCAGGCGAGTGGAGGCAACCTGAGGTTGCCGCGGGGGAGCGGTACACCCCGGCTCCGCTTCGGACCGGCATTGTAATCACAATACAATGTCGTGTCAAGATTTAGGGGTTTTTGTTACAATTCCGACTTTCACTCCGCCGCGCCGGCCCAGCGCCGGCCCAGCTCCGGCCCAGCTCCGGCCCCCGGGTCCGCCGAACGCCCCCGGAATCAGGCCAGCAAGAGTACCACCGCGGCGACGGCTACCGTGAGAGGGACGCCCAGTCGGGCGTAGTCGCTGAAGCGGTAGCCCCCGGGCCCGTAGACCATGAGGTTGGTCTGGTACGCGATAGGGGTGATGAAAGACGCAGAGGCCGTGATGGCCAAGGCGATCGCGAGGCTTCGCGGGTCGAGACCGAGGCTGGCGGCGGTGGACATGGCGATCGGGAACATGAGAACCGCGGCCGCGTTGTTGGTGATGAAAGCGAGGAGCACCACCGTGGCCGCCACGATGCCCGCGAGTATGCCGATGGGACCCAGGAAGCCGAGGGCGCCGATCAGATTGCCCGCGAGATGACCGGCGAGGCCGGTCGAGGCCATCGCCGCTCCCAAACCAAAAGCGCCCGCGATCACGAGTATGACGTCGAGGTCGATGGCGCGTCTTGCCTCACCGGGTGTCAGGACTCCGAACGCGAGAAGCGCCACGGCACCGAGCAACGATAAGTGGAGGATCGGCATTAGGCCGAGGGCGGCGCCGGCCACTATGGCCAAAGCAACGACGCCTACCAACGCGGCGCTGCGGGTCGTCACCGGTGGAGTACCGCCGAGGCGTGAGACCAACAGGAAGTCGGTGCGGTCGCGCCAGCGATCGTGGAAATCTGGCCCCGCCAGGATGAGGAGCGTGTCTCCGACTCGCAGGCGCACGTCTCCAAACTTAGCCTGTACCCTGTGTCCGGCCCGGTGTATCGCGACGACTGCCGCCTGGTAGCGGCCGCGGAACTCGATGTCGCGGAGAGTGCTTCCCACGAGCGGCGACGCCGCGCCGACGACCGCCTCGAAAAACGTATGTCGGGTGGTGTCCAGGGCTCCCACATGCTGCTGCTCCGCCGAGGTTAGCCCGCGCATGCCCTGCAAATCGACGACGAGATCGGCCTTGCCGACAAAGATCAGCCGGTCGCCGCCCTCCAGGACGGTCGACGGCGGCACCGGCGCGATCGAACCTCCGTCGCGCTGGATCTCGACCAGGTAGACTCCCTGAAGATGTCGCAGCCCGCCAGCCTCCACGGCTTTCCCCTCGAGGGGGCCGCCGGGCTCGACGATCATGTTGACCACGAACTCCCGGACGTTTTCTTCCAGTTCGCTTCGTGCCGGTTTGCGGTCGGGCAGCAGCGCTGGAGCCAGAAGGACGAGCAGCAGGCCAACGACCAGCGCGACGGGTAAGCCGAGCTTGGAGATCTCGAACATCGCCAGGGGCTCTTGCCCAAACTCCTCTAGAAGACCCGAAACGACCAGGTTCGTCGACGTCCCGATGACGGTGACCATGCCACCGAGGATGGCTGCGAACGAGAGCGGCATCAGGTAGCGCGACGGCGATTGACCGCGTCGGTCGGCCCAATCGCTCACCTGGGGCACGAGCATGGCCACGATCGGCGTGTTGTTGAGGAACGCCGAAGCCGCGGCCGTGGGCACGATCAGCCGGGTCAACGACCAGCGTGGCCACCTTCCTTCGCCCAGTGTGGCTGAAACCAGCGGCTGCAATGCACCGGTCTTCTCAACGGCGCGGGCCAGTACGTACAGGGCGGCGACGGTGATGGGTGCGGGATTGCTGAATCCGGAGAAGGCTTGCTGCGGTGTCAGCACCCTCGCGACGAGGAGCACCACGACGGCGCTGAGTATGACCACGGCAGGTGGCAGGACTTCGCGAGCCAGCGCCACGATTGTGACGATGAGGACAGCGAGCGTGAACCAAGCTTGCCAGCTCATATCGGGTCACCCGCTCCGTGATGCGAGGCGTCTCAGCTCAACAAAAGGTCAGAGCTGATTTGCCCTGGCTCCGATGTACCCTTCCTTCTCGAGATGTAGGATGATTCTCTGTGCCGCTTCCTCGGGCGTCAGGTCAGTCGTGTCGATGACCACGTCCGCGTCGGCGGGTTCCTCGTAGGGATCCGAGATGCCGGTAAACTCCTTGATGATGCCCGCGCGGGCCTTGGCGTAGAGCCCTTTTCGGTCGCGCTGCTCGCAGACCTCGAGCGGTGTCGCCGCGTGCACCAGGATGTAACCCCCCAGCGGCTCGATCATCGCACGGTTCTCTTGCCGCACGCTGGCGTAAGGTGCGATCGGCGCGCAGATGGCGATCCCCCCGTTCTTGGTGATCTCGGAAGCGACATAGCCGATGCGGTGGATATTGAGATCACGGTGCTCCTTCGAGAAACCGAGCTCGGAAGACAGATGCTTACGCACGATGTCACCGTCGAGGAGCGTCACGGGCCGACCGCCCATCTCCAGGAATTTCACCAACAACACGTTGGCGACCGTTGACTTACCAGAACCCGACAGGCCGGTGAAGAAAACGGTGAATCCCTGTCGATGGCGCGGTGGATGGGTCTTGCGCAGCTCGCGGGCGACGTCGGGGAACGTGAACCACTCGGGTACCTCGCGCCCGTCGGCCAGCCGCTCGCGCAATTCCGTCCCGGATATGCTCAGCGTCCGAACGTCTTTGGACACCTCGTCGACGGGGAGATACTTATCCTGGTCCGCGACGTAGACC
>JBDHAI010000068.1:0-10714 GCA_039588155.1 Gemmatimonadota bacterium
CGTTGAGGAAGTCGAGCATGAAGCCGCCGCCACGGCGAAGGACGCGTCGGATCTCGGCCAGGACCGACGCGTCCTCCTCGGGCTCCGCGAAATAGCCGAAGGAGGTGAAGAAATTGACGACGAGATCGAAACTACTGTCGGCGAAGGGAAGATGGCGCATATCTCCCTGTACCAATGGCATCTTCGCCCCTCGGCTTTGGGCCAGCTTCAGAAGCGTGAGAGAGAGGTCGAGGCCGATGACCCGGAGACCGCGACGCTCGAATTCGAACAGATGCCGCCCCGCACCGCAGGCCAGGTCGAGGATCCAACCCTCGGGTGTTCCGCAGGTGGAGAGAACAAGATCGACGCCGGCCTCGGCCTCTTCCTCATCCCGGTGCGGGTAGAGGGCCAGATACTCCTCACCGAACCAATCACGATACCACTCTGGTGCCCGACGTGTGCTCATGCGCCTTTATGGTAAGGTTCTCCGCGGATGATCGTGCCCGCCCGGTAGATCTGCTCCACTAGCACGAGGCGCGCTAGCTCGTGCGGGAGCGTGAGCGGCGTCAACGACAGCACCCGGTGCGCAGAGGTGCGCAGCTGCTCGCTCATGCCGAGCGGGCCACCGACCAGGAAAGCAACGCCGGGCTTTCCCTCGACACCCAACTTCTCGAGGTAAGCGATGATCTCGAGACCTTTGGAGACCCTGGCGAGCAGGTCCGCCGATTCCTTCTCGACGGATTGCATCTCGCTACCCGCTCTCAGAGGCTGGGCGCGAATTTCGGTCGCCTCGTATTTGAAGTAGTGTGAGATCCGGGACTCGTAGTCACGAATCGCTGCGGCCAGTCCGGCGGTCTTCGGAGCGCCTACGGCAATCACGGCAACTCTCACACGACCTCGGCCAGAATCGAAAGGTCACTCAAACTGGGGCCACCAAGCTGTCGCGAAGGAACTGCTCGTTGTTCCGGTTCGGGAAGTCGCTCACGTAATGCAGCCCCCTACTCTCTTTCCGCCAAAGCGCACAGCGAACGATCAAGTCGGCCACGTCCAGCATGTTGAGCAGCTCAGCCGCCTCAGCCCAGCGAAGTCCGTCGCCACTAGGCGACGCCGCGTATCGGTAGGCGGACCATTCACGCCGCAGTTCTTCCAGGCGGGAGGCTCCTCTGAACATCTCGGCCCGCGACCGTACAATACCCAGGTGCTCCCACATGATCGTCTTCAGGCGGTCCCGCAGGCTGTTCAGGCCTTCGGCCGGAAAGCCGGAAAGGTCTGGCGGCCGGGGACCTTCGGTCTCTCGAGGCGGCGTCGTGAACGGCAACTCCTCGAGCATCCTCGAAGCGGCGCGTTCGGCGAACACGACCGCCTCCAGCAGCGAGTTGGAGGCGAGCCGATTCGCTCCGTGCACTCCGGTGCAGGCACACTCGCCGGCTGCGTAGAGACCGGGTAATGTTGAACGCGCATCGGAGTCGGTCCACACACCGCCGCACATGTAGTGGGCTGCCGGTACCACAGGGATCGCCGCACGACACGGATCCACACCGCGAGCGCGACAACTTTCCAGGATGCTAGGAAACCGATCTTCGAGCCGATCGCAGGTGATAGCGGTCGTATCGAGCCAAACGTGCGGTTTGCCAGCCTCTCGCATCTCACGATCCACCGCCCGGGCAACGATATCGCGCGGCGCCAGGTCGGCGCGCGGGTCGTGCGAGCTCATGAAAGCGCGTCCCTCCCAATCGCGCAGTACCGCGCCCTCCCCACGAACCGCCTCCGAGATCAGGAATGCATGCTCCTCCGCCGGGAACAGCGCGGTCGGGTGGAACTGTATGAATTCCGCGTTGGCCACTGTGGCGCCGGCACGGTAGCCGAGGGCGATTCCGTCGCCGGTCGCGATGGCCGGGTTCGTGGTGTGACGATAGACGGCCGCACTGCCACCTGCAGCCAGCATGGTCGCGCGAGAACGAACGGCCACCGCCTCGCCCGCCTCGACATCAAGCACACAAGCCCCGGCACAGCGCCGCCGTCCATCCAGGCACTCGGCCTCGAGCGACAGGACCATGTGATCCTCGAGCACGCGTATGCGCGGGTGTGCCTCGACGGCTTGGTCGAGAGCACTCTCGATAGCGGAGCCTGTATGGTCGCGGCTATGAACGATTCGGGCATGCGAATGACCTCCCTCGATGCCCAGCGCCAGCGAATCGCGGCTCTGCGAGAACCTGACGCCCCAGTCGACGAGATCCGCGACGGCCCGAGGCCCACTTCGCACCAGGGTCTCAACCCTGTCGATATGGCAAAGACCGGCACCCGCGTGAAGCGTATCCTCGACGTGCTGTCGAAAGGAATCGCCGCTATCGATGACCGCGGCGATTCCACCCTGCGCGTAGTTGGTGTTGGTCTCCAGGCGCGCTTTCTTGGTGACCAGAACCACGTCGAAATGCTGGGCGATCCTCAATGCGAACGTCAGTCCGGCGATCCCCGAGCCGATGACCAGTACATCGGTCTCGATCGTCTTCATCGGCTCTCGGAGCGGGCTTCCAGGGCCCGAGCGTGGAGGTTGGTGATCAGACATTCGATCTCATCCTCACCCGACTCCCAGATGATCTCTTGAAGCGGAACATAGATTTCGAGATCGGCGGCCAAAGCCGGTCCGAGCTTCACCGCGTCCTTCAGTGTCGCCACGAGTGGTCCCCCCGCCGCGGCCAGCCTGATTCTCTCCAACTCGGGCTCCTTGTAGCGGTGGTGATCGGAGAAGGCCGCGAACCGCCCCACCGACACCCCTGCTTGCTCGAGCTGACGCGACACGGTGCTCGGTTTGGCGACGCCCGCTACCGCCAGCGGACACGAGAAGCCACGAGTTGCCAGTGGCGTCTCGAGCCTGCCCTCCGATGCATGATAGCGAGCCAGGCCCGCGATGCCTATGTACGCCTGCGCCTGCGGCAGCTCAGGCCGCAACCGGGAAAGGTGCTCGCGCATCCGTTCGGACTCGGCAGGCGAGCCCACTTTGCGCGTCGCCACCACGAGCGTGGCTCGCTGCAGCGCACTGAGCGGCTCGCGCCAGGGCCCGCGCGGCAAAAGTCTCGGACGCTGCATCCACTCTTCGACCGCGAGCAGCACCACGTTCGCCTCGGCTCGCAAGGCGCGATGTTGAAACGCGTCATCCAACACGGCGACATCCGAACCCTCGCGGCTCACCCATTGGACACCCGCCACTCGGTTCGCCGATACGTGGACGTTTGCTTCAGGATTGAGTAGCCGATGCACCTCTACCTCATCGTCGCCATAGCCTCGCAGGATGACCGAGGGCGAACAGCCGCGATCGAGGAGCTCACCGGCGAACCAAGCGGTTAGCGGCGTCTTTCCGGTACCGCCAACGGTGAGGTTGCCGATGGCGAGCGTCGGAATCGGTGCGGCTTGGGATGCGAACAGATCGCGGTCATAGGCCCAACCGCGCCCCGCCACGGCCAGGCGGTACGCGGCTTCGGCCGGCACGAGCAGCGCGGAGAGAGCTTTGAAGCCCGGCTCTTCCGCCGACCACAGCCGGTCGACCCAATCGTTAGTTGCCTTGATTGAGACACCCCCTTCTTTCGCTGATTACACATCCAACCGTCTGCGCGTCGACCTGGACTCGTCTACCGATCCACCTGGGCCTTTAGGCCCTCCAGTACGCTCTCCAGGCGTTCGGCGTGCCGCTCCAAGTCGCGCACGGAAGCGTCGGGTGAAATCCAGTCAGGTTCGCCGATGGCCACTCGAAGCCTGGCGAATGGCTTCGGAATCAGGAAACGGTCCCAGCCCTCGACCCACCAAGCCCGACGCGCGCCCGCCATGACCGGCAGCACCGGTGCGCCGGTCATGCGCGCGACCTGCAAAGCTCCCGGCTTGAACTTCTCGCGCGGGCCTTGCGGGCCATCCGGTGTGATGGCCAAGGAATCACCGTCCCTTACCCTGCGCACGAGTTGCCGCAACGCGGAATGGCCGCCGTGCGTGCTCGATCCGCGGACCGCATCGTAACCCAGTTTCCCGCCCAGGCGCGCGAGGTACTCACCATCGCGATGCTGGCTGACCAGCATCACCAGCCCCTTCCCTCGATAGAGATAGAGGAGCGGAAGCAAGCGGCCGTGCCAGGTCACGAACACCACCGGTTGGCCCGACCCCCAAGTGCTTCGCTGATGCTCGGATCCGACGATATCAAACCGCAGGCTAGCGTAGAGCCCGCGAAATATCGACGGCCCGAGAGAGCTCGTTAGAGCGAGGGCGAGATGATCCCGAGGCTTCACCGCTGTTCCAGCATCTCCGTCGCCATGGCTGTGACCCGCTCGGCCGCGCCCGGCTCACCCAATCGGGCCCGGACATCGTGCAGTGATCTTAACATCCGTGTCCGCTCCGGCGACCCCGAATCCAGCAGCGGCTCCAAGTCGTCAGCGATGCGTTTGCTCGAAAGTCGTTGAATGTGCTCCGGCGCAATGCGATCTCCGGCGATCAGGTTGACCATGCCGACGTTCTCGACGCTCACCAGACGCCGCGCCAAGGCGAAGCTCAGAGGGTGGACACGGTAGGCAATCACGAGCGGCGTCCCCGCGAGCGCGGACTGGAGCGTCGTCGTCCCCGACTTGGTCAGAACGGCCGTGGATGCCCTCAACACCCTAACCGAATCTGCTACGACAGGAAACTTCTGCGCCTCACGGTAATAGTCCGCCGGGACCTGCGGGGCGCTTGAGACGATCACCTGAGTCTCGGGCCGTCGTCGAACGAGCTCGCCTGCGACTTCGAGGAAAGGGCGGAGCATGCGCCGAACCTCCTGCGGTCGCGATCCCGGCAGGAGTCCAAGAATGGGCCGGTCCGGATCGGCTCCGACGCCCAGGATGGCTTCTGCGGGCCCCTCCCAGCCTGGAAGGCGGTCCAGGAGGGGGTGACCCACAAAAGCCGCTTCTACGCCGAATTCTCGCAAGAACGGCTCCTCCTGGGGAAACACCACCGCCACACGGTTGGCGTAACTGGCCAGAATCTCTGCCCTTTCCGGCCTCCACGCCCAGAGTTGCGGGGCGATGTAGTAGAGCACTGGCACCCCGGCCCGGTGCGCATCGCGGGTGAGCCTGAGGTTGAAGCCGGGGTAGTCGATGGGGATCACCAGGTCGGGTGGGTCTCGCTCCAGCATGCGTCGGACGCGGGCACGCAGGGAGAGGAAGAACGGCAGCCGAGACATGACCTCGACAAAGCCCATCACGACGAGTCGATTGAATTCGACAATGGGTGCGACGCCAGCCTCGGCCATACGAGGGCCGGCGAGACCGTAGAGTTTGGCGTTGGGATGAGCGCGACGAATAGCGGTGGCCAGCGCGGCGCCGTGCAGGTCTCCGGAAGCTTCGCCCGCCGATATGAAGATGCGGGGTTCAGACACGCGAGCTGAGATACCAGATGGCGACGAGCACCGCAGCCAGGAGAATCAACAAAGTACGGGTGCGCATTCCCTGACGCTCTCTGGCGCCCTGCACCTTACGCTCACGCCGGATTTGAATTAAAGACATTTTCTTTGTGCCTCTCGATGCGCTCTACGATGTCTAGGGCGATGGCTAGCGCCGTCCGCCCTTCCTCTGCACTGACGGCAACGGGCTCCTCGCGCTGCACGGCCTTGGCGAAGGCCTGCAGCTCGAGTCTGAGGGGCTCGGCGCCGTCGCCGCGCAGGCTGACGTGCTCAACGAAGTCGCCCAAGCTGGTGATGTCTTTCACGGGCCCACCCGACTGCTTTCGGCGATAAAACTCGCCACTCCCCTTTCCCAGGTCGAGGCTGATGTAACCGCTCGGTTGGAAGAAGCGGATCTTTCGTTGCCGCTGGATCGAGACGCGACTCGCCGTGATGTTGGCGACAGTCCCGGCGTCGAATTCCATTCTCGCGTTGGCTATGTCGACACTACCGCTCATCACCGACACGCCCACGGCTCGCACCTCGGTAACCGAGCCGCTCACCAGGCTGAGGATCAAGTCGATGTCATGGATCATGAGATCGAGCACTACCGGGACATCGGTCCCGCGGCTCGCGAAGGGGGCCAGCCGATGGGATTCGACAAACAGCGGGTTATCGAGATAGGGCTCGCACGCCCGCACGGCGCCGTTGAACCGTTCGATGTGCCCAACCTGGATGAGACGCCCGTTCCTTCTGGCTAGGTCTATGAGGGCATCGGCCTCCGCTGTCGTGGTGGTAATCGGCTTCTCGATCAGTAAGTCGCAGCCACGCTGGAGCGCCGCTTCGCCCACTTCGTAGTGACTTACCGTAGGTACCACAATCGTCACGGCTTCGACGTCATCGAGGAGCTGGTCGATGCTCGCATAAGCTCGTGTATCGAGCTCGGCCGCCACAAACCGGGCTCGCTCCGCATCTACGTCGTAAATGCCGGCAAGCCGCGCTTCGGAAATGTCCTTCAACAGCCGGGCATGATGGAAGCCGAGGCTTCCCACTCCGAGAACACCTACGACGACGGGATCCACGTCACCCCTAGACCGAGACGCCGCGCTCGCTCGACTCGATGAACGCGATCAGCCTCTTGACCTCCTCGCAGGCGATGCCCTGCGAGCGAAGCTCGGCGATAGCCTGGCTCATGTTGAGTCCCGAGTTGAATATTGCCCTATAGGCCCGCTTGAGCTCCGTGCGGACTTCCTTGGAGAAGCCACGCCGCTCGAGACCGACCGAGTTGATGCCGTACATCTTCAGCGGGTTGCCGGCGCTACGCGTGTAAGGTGCCACGTCCTTGGGTACGCGGGACGCCCCGCCGACAAAGGCATGACAGCCGACCCTCACAAACTGATGGATGGCCACAAGACCACCGATCGTGGCCCAATCTTCGATGACGACGTGCCCACCCATTTGCACACCGTTCGCTATGACCACATGATCCCCGATGCGCGCGTCGTGAGGTACATGCGAGTAGGCCATCAGCAGGCACCGGCTTCCAACCGCGGTCGAGCCCGAAGCACGTGTGCCGCGGTTGAGCGTGGCGAATTCCCTGACCGTCGTACCGTCGCCCACGATCAAGAGTGTGTCTTCACCCTCGTACTTCAAGTCTTGCGGGTCGGTACCCAGTACAGCGCCTTTGGCGATGAAGCAGTCGCACCCGACGCGGGTATCTTTCTCGATGTAGGCATGGGGGCCTACTACCGTTTCGCGACCGATCTTGACGTTCGGGCCTATGAATGCATAGGGTCCCACGCGCACACCCTCACCGAGCTCCGTATCCGCATCGATGATCGCGGTCGGATGTATCAAGGGGGCCGCGTCCGGCCCTTTGCCCGTAATAGTCGACGTCGTCATCTGTCCACCACCTGTGCTTTGAGCTCTGCCTCCGCCACGACGTTGCCATCAACGCGGGCAACACCTTTCATGACACAGACCGGCCACCTCAGCTTCTTCATCTCCAGTTCGAAGACCAGTTGGTCGCCGGGGATGACCGGACGCCTGAATTTCACTTTGTCCAAAGACATGAAGTATACGACTTTGTCCTCGGGGTTTTCCACCATGTCCATGAACAATAGGCCGCCCACCTGAGCCATCGCCTCTATAATCAGCACACCGGGCATTATCGGCAGTCCCGGGAAATGCCCAGAAAAGAACGGCTCGTTGATGGTCACGTTCTTGATTCCGACGATCCGCTTGCCCTTCTCGTACTCGATGACTCGATCCACCAGGAGGAACGGGTAGCGGTGCGGAAGAATTTGGAATATCTGGCCGATGTCCACTCGCCTAGCCGTCCTCTGGCGACGCGCTTCGCGGGCGATCGCACGAACGAGCGTGATGTTCCCGTGGTGTCCGGGGCGCTCCGCCACGATTTGCGCCTGGATTCGCTGCCCTAACAGCGCCAGATCGCCGACCAAATCGAGAATCTTGTGCCGCACGAACTCATCATCGTACCTGAGGTCAACCCCCTCGTACAGCCCGTCCGCGCTCAGTACCACCGTGTTCTGTGTGTTGGCACCGCGGGCCAGCCCCATCGCCCGCAACTTCTCGGCGTCCTCAAGGAAACCGAAAGTCCGGGCGGGAGCGATCTCTCGGTCGAAAAGATCCTGGGTGATCTCACACGACGCATGCTGACGTCGGATCAGCGGGTGATCGAAATCTATCGTAGCCGAAACCACGTAGCGTTCATCGGGCAACACAGCATATCGTGAATCGCCCTCCTCGACCACGAAGGGATTTACGCACGCCCAGACGTCCGCAATGGGTTCTTGCGGCTCGATCCCTGCCTCGCTGATCAAGCGCATGAAAGGTGCGGCGCTGCCGTCGGCGGCCGGCGGCTCCTCCGCGTCGAGCTCGACGGTGAGGTTGTCGATACCGAAGCTGGCCACCGCCGACAGCAGGTGTTCAATGGTGCGCACGCGCAGACCTTCGCGCTCCAACACCGTCCCCCGCTCTGTCTCGATCACGTGATCGACGTGCGCTGGGATTGCCGTGGCGCCGTCGACATCGGTTCTGAGAAAGACGATTCCTTGGTTGGGCGGACCTGGACGCATGGTCACCGTTGACTCGGCGCCCGTATGGAGGCCGGAGCCCGCGAGCTGCGCCACGCCTGCTAACGTCTTCTGCTTGGCTTCCACCACTCCCCCTGTTCCTGGTCTCCCCCGAAAAGGACTAGGCGTCCCGGTTATCGAGGTTTTGCTCGAGACGGCGCACCCGCTTAATAAGGTCGGGTAGCTTTAACATAGCCGCGTTCGCCCGCAGCACTTCCGTGCGTGGACGGGCTGGATATCCAAACCAGGTCTCGCCGGCTGGGATGTCGTGGCTGACGCCTGACTGCGCGGCGACGCGGGCTCCGTCACCGATCTTCAGATGACCGATGATCCCAACCTGGCCGGCGAGGGCGACACCATCGCCAACACTGGAGCTACCGGCGATTCCCACTTGTGCCACGATGACGCAGTTGCGTCCGATCTTCACGTTGTGCGCGACGTGTACCAGGTTGTCGATCTTGGTCCCAGCGCCGACTCGTGTCTCTCCTACCGATCCCCGATCGATGCAGACGTTGGCGCCGATCTCGACATCGTCTTCGATGATGCAGCGACCCACCTGCGGTATCTTACGGTGCGCATTCTCGTGGAAGACGTACCCGAACCCGTCGACTCCAATAGAGGAGCCGCTGTGGATGATGCAGCGCTCCCCGACTGCCGTGTTCGCGTAGAGTACCACATGGTCCTTGATGACGGTAGCCGCACCGACCTCGCACCTCTCCCCCACAACGCTGTGCGAACCCACGCAGACGCCGTCGCCGAGCTTCGTGCCGGATCCGATCACGGCGAAGGGCCCGATGGCCACGTCACGCCCGAGTTCCGCACCCTGTTCCACGATCGCGCTCGCATGAATCTCGGCTCTTGGGGCCGTTTCCGGATACAGGAGTCCGAGCGTCTTGGCCAGAGCAAGGTGGGCGTCGTCGACCCACAGGACGGCAGAGCCTGGAGCTTCTCTTAGCTCTCCCAGGTCTCGGCCGATAATCACAGCTCCAGCTTCGGTGCTCGGCAGGTGGGGAATGTACCTGCGGCTCGCCAAAAAGCTGACATCGTTGCGGCCAGCGCTATCCAGGGGGGCGGCTCCCGTCACCAGGCCGTCCGGATCTCCGACGAGATCGGCCTGGAGATGCTCCGCCAGTTGCCCTACAGTCAGGCTCGTTGACATTCTCACTCCCAGGGTAAGTCCGGTTTACGGACAACGCAGAAATAGCGCCCACGGCTCCAGTCAAGGCCGTGGGCGCGATCTCATCGACACCTCTGCGTCGGCGCTTGGCTAGTTCTGCGTGTCGCCTCCGCCAGCCGCTGCTACGAGCCGCTCGATAACCGTGCTGGTGATATCCAGCGTCGTGTCGGCGGCGAGCAGTGCTCCGGCGGCGGCATCGAAAATCATCGTGTAGCCCTGCTCTTCGCGGATATCTTTCATGGCGATCGAAATCTTGTCGAAGATCGGCTGCACCAGCTCGGCCTGACGGCGCTGAGCCACCTGCTGGAGGTCTCCCGCCCGCTGCTGGTATTCGAGCTGCTTCTGCATGATCTCCTGCTGTCGCTCCTGACGCGCCTGGGGCGATAGCATGACCTGCTGCTGCTCGTACGTGGTGATCATCTGTTGCAGGGAGTCCTCGAAGGCCGAGACCTCGGTTTGCCAACGGGCCATCTCCCGGTCGAATGTCGCCTGTGCGTCGGCGGCGCCCGGCGTTTGCGCGATCACCTCATTGGAATTGATGTAAGCGAGCCTGATCGAAGCTTGCTGAGGTTCGCTGATGCCCTTGTAGCCCAGCAACGCTAGCGCCGACCCGACGAGTAAAGCACTCAGACTGTACCGCACCGGATTTCCCCTTTTCTAGACAGGGCTGCTCCCTGTGGTGGCCAGCGATTCCCGCAGCGGCGAGAAGCGCGTGAATTGTCGCCCGTAACCCGCTAGAATATCTGCCCGAATCTAAAGTGCAACTTCCAACCCGGATTCGGGTTGCCGAAGGCATCGCGAGCGTCCAAAGCGTATGCGTAGTCGAGGCCAAGCGGCCCGACCGGTGTCACCACCGTGACGCCGACGCCCACTCCACGAAACAGATCCGTCGGATTGAAGCCTTCTGCTGTTCGCCAGACGTTCCCCGCATCATAAAACGCGTTGATGAAGAAGTTCCCTCCGAGATTAAGGCCCAGCGTGGTGTAGAGTCCGAAGAACGACCCGCCGACCCGGTCGAGACGACTGAATCCAGGTGTCTCATTCGGCACGTGGCCCAGTGGAGTGATC
>JBDHAI010000069.1:0-10076 GCA_039588155.1 Gemmatimonadota bacterium
CGCGCGTAGGTACCGCTGCAGCGATCCTGAGTAGAGCGGAGACCTGAACCCGTTCTGGTAGAACGACTGCAGGCGCGCGCGCTCCAGTAGCGCGAGTGCCGCCGCCGACTCGCCTTGCGACCAGGCGACGTAGGCCCTGACGCCGAGCTCCAGATCCTCGGCCAGCGACGGCGACCGCTCGGGGCTTTCCATGCCCTGCAGTTGATCCGCGTAACGCTGCGCCGTCATGTCGTCACCCAAGCGCGCGCTGAGCAGGCCCAGCAGAAAGGCCCGCACCTGCGGGTGCACATCGTCGTGCGCTCGGACGTACCCGCTGGGATGGGTGGTCAGCGGAGCGGCGAGCGGATCGAGCGCCTCGATCCGCCGGCGCATCGAGAGCAGCTCATCCTCGGTCGCGGGTACGAAGGGCAAGACCGAGAAGAAAGCACCGAACTCGGCGGCTCGATAGGCGTCGAACCGTGCCGCCGCCTCCACCTCGGTCGCGGCGTCGGTTAGGCGACCCTGCGTGGCGTTCAGGTAACCCCGATAGACATGGCCCAGCGCACGCATCCCGGGCGCGCGATTGTCCGTCATCAGGAACCCGGTGAGCGTGGCGCCGGCCTCGAGATCGAGAGCGATGACCGGCACGTAAGCGACGGTGACCAGCAGAACCGGATCGGAGACGCGTTCCAGGTCGGCAACCGTGTGCTGCCACCCGATCGAGTCGCCGGTGACGATCGCGCGCAGCACACGCAGCTCGACGGCGCGATCGGCTCTCGGGCTCACAGCCAGGAACCGATCGACCAGCGAGTCGAGCTCCTGCAAATCGCCCTCGACCGCCGCGATCCGGGCCAGATGGACGATCGAGTTAACGTGGCTCGGCTCGTAAAAGAGAACGCGTTCGAACGCTTCGCGCGATTGGGCGATCGAGCGGCCTTCCGGGGGACCATAGTGGAAGAGCACCTCGCCCAGCTGGAACCACGCCTCCACATCGTCCGGATAGCTGCCCACTATGGCCCGGTACTGCTGTACCGCCCGTACGTGATCGCCCACCCGCGCCGACACCGTGGCCTCGAAGAGGCGCCGATCGCGCTCCGCCAGCCGGCCGCTGTGCCGGAAGGCCTGCTCCGCCGCCTGGGCCACCAGGTTGTCACGCGTCAGCCACTCGTACGCCACGCTCAAGCGGTACCAGGCGAGCGCGAAGGACGAGTCGACCGCGACGGCGTGCTGGAATGCCTCGGCCGCCTCGAGGTACTGACCGCCTCGCAAGGCACGCTCGCCGTGCAAGTAGTCCTTGAGCGCCGACAGCGAGTCCGTGGTCACCGCCGAGATGCGAGCCACCGGGCTGCCGCGACCGGCGCCCGCCCTGAGCAAGAGCTGGGTCGCGACCTCGTCCACCAGCCCGAATACGTCCTCGGCACCCCCGGCGGCTGTAGCCTCGATCACCTCAACGCCACCGTCCGTATTATATAGAGAGGCATCGAGCTGGAGCTGGCCGCTGGCCTCCACCACACTACCCAATACGAAGTAGTCAGCCTCCAAGCGGCGAGCGATCGCACGGCCCCGCTCCGGACCCGGCACGTCGTCGCCCTCGCGGCTCACCAGCGCCAGAACCGCACGTGGGTCCACGCTACGCAGCTCCCCAGCGACGTCGAGCTTCCTGCTCAGTACGTCGACCATCCCCTCACCCAGATAGTCATGCTCGCCGCTGCCACGGACCGTGAAGGGGAGCACGACGATGCGGGCCGCGGACGATGAGGCCGCCGCACCAGCTCGGGGGTCGTCGCCGGGGCCCCGCGCCAGGATCCACCAGCCGCTCCCCACCATCAGCGCGACGAATACCAGCGCCACAGCGCCCGCCAGCCAACGCGCTCTCCGCGGCTGCGCGGCGATCTCCTCCAGCTCGTCATCGGACGCCGGCTCTTCCGGCTTCACCCCCCGCCCCGTCAGCTCGTACGCCCAGGCGAGCGCGATGGCGACGGGGAATCCCAGGAGTGCGATCACCACCACGACGGTCAGCGTCCGTTCGGGCAGGCCCAGGCTGGGCAAGATGATATCAGCGCCCTGCAGTACTCCGAACGCGACGGCTCCATACAGGGCGGCCATCTTGAAGATCCCGCGCCGCTTGAGCTCGGCGAAGAAGAATCGGTGGCGAGGAGTGGGCTCGGTCACGTAGCGATTTTCCCTATAACCGGAACGACCCGCTAATAAGCGGGCCACGGGTTCCGCGGCTGTTGGGTCAAAGTTGTTCGCCGCCGAAAAAGATGGCGAGTCGGGTGGGGTCGATCAAGCGGCGGCGGTCGTCCAGCGCGAGCGGAGGGGTCGGCGGACCGCTGCTTCCAACACCACCCACGGCCTACCGGGCCGGAATAGCGAACCGGCTCTAGCCGTTTGGCGGAGTCTTCGGGCGGTAGTCGCGAGAATCTAGGCAAGCATCGTACGTGGCACGGTCCATCCGGATCCAATCCGTCCTGTCAATACCGCGCCGGCGACGCGGCCCGGTGGATACAGGGCCGCTCACTGCTCTAGTCGACTTGCTGATTCGTGTTAACGCAATAATCCGCTTGAACACCTCCAGATCCACATTCCGTCCACATACGGTCGCGACTACTTTCTTTCCTGTGAATTGCTCTTTCCGCTTGAGGAGCCCTCCCACACTCAAGGCTCCTGAACCTTCGACCACCAGGCGATGTTGCTCGAACAGAAGACGGATTGACGCTTCGACCTCTTTCTCGGAGAGTAGTATGATCTCCTCCACGTATCGCTGACACGGTTCCAGGGTGATGCTGTCCAGATCCACGCCACCAGCGCAGGTGTCCGCCAGCGTCGGGTAGGTTTCCATCTCGACTATCTTGTTGGCTCGCATGGATTCGTACATCACGGGTGAGTTTTCCGGAGAGACGCCAAACGCTTCAATATCAGGATTGTGGGACTTCAGCCAACCCGCCGACCCGGTCAGCAATCCCCCTGCACCGCAAGCGAAGAAGGCCGCATCCAGATCGGGAAGTTGCTGGGAAATCTCGTAGCCGCAGGTTCCCTGACCGCCGACCACGATGGGATCGTTGTATGGCGACACATAGATCTTGTCTTCTTCTACCGCCACCCGTCGGGCCTCCTTCTCCGCATCCCAGGCGGCTTCGCCATAAATGACCAGATCCAAGCCATGCGCCCTCAACAGCTCCAGACGTGACGATTCAATATCCTTGGCCACGTAGATCTTGGCGCGGCGTTTTCGAATGCGCATGGCCTCTGCAACCGCCAAGGCATAATTCCCCGTAGAGGCCGTAACCACCCCTTTGTCCAGTTCTTCTTCCGTGAGCGACAGGATCTTGTTGATCGCGCCGCGAAACTTGAAGGAGGAGGTTCTCTGCATCGAATCCAGCTTGAGCCAGACATCGCCTTCGATCCGATCGCTCAGATAAAGGGAGTACTCGAGAGGTGTGGGCGACTCTATCAACCACATGTTCCTTATGTCCCAGATGATCGTGCCCGGCTCCAGCTATTGGAACCTGGGCATCGGTAGGAATAAGGGCGAAGTCAGTCAGGATGCCGAAGGTTTGACGAACATGAAAAACCTCGGTGAGACAATCGCTTGGCTGGGCAAGGCCATCAAACCCCATATGGAGGAGTTTCCCATAGTGGATTAGGCCTGCCACCGGCTTGAGGACTCCGGATGATGGCAAGCGGGGCATCAGATACGGCAAGCCCGGAGGTGGGTAAGGGTTCCGGTTGAGCCGCGGGCGAATGTAACGTTTCGATTCACCTGTCTCGTTCGGCTACAGTCGGTCCATCGGAAAGCTTGACCGAACGCGAAACAATTCACACTTCCTGGTACCTTTTTCCCAACCGCCAAGCCCCAGTAGCGCGGCGATGTCCTGGCTCGCCCCCTCGGCATCGATCTTGCCCCTTCTAGGCTCGTTTGTGGCCGTCGGGTTACAACGAGCCAGCGGCAGTTCTGGCCTAATCGAACAAAAACGACAATACATGGCACGCATCCCGCCACTCCTCGCACTCGCCTGCCTGCCGCTCATGCCATTCGCGGCGGCGCGGTCCGGCCGCGCCCAGATCCTCTCTCCGGGCCGGCTAGCGAGTCCCCACAGCCAGCTGGGCGGCGTGCGGAACTGCACCAGCTGCCACGGTCTCAGCAAGGCGGGCGCGTCGAACGAGAAGTGCCTGGCCTGCCACGAGCCGCTCAGGAACCGTGTGAGCAGCGAGCGAGGGTACCATGCGACGCTGAGCGACCGCAGCTGCGCGAGCTGTCACGAGGAGCATCTGGGCCTCGACGCGTCGCTCATCCAGCTCGACACGGCGACGTTCGACCACGGCGAAACGGGGTTCGCGCTGGCGGCCGGCCACACACGCGCGGGTTGCAGCGACTGCCACCAGCCGGATTTCATCACGGCGGCCGACGTTCGAGGGTACAAAGGCGAGCATGGTGCGCTGGCGCGAACGTACCTGGGCTTGGGCACGATCTGCACGGACTGCCACACCAAAGACGACCCACACCGCGACCAGTTCGAGGGACGCCGCTGTGATGAATGTCACTCGGAGTCCGATTGGCAGGAGGCCGAGCGCTTCGACCACGACGCTGTCCGTTACCGGCTCACGGGCCGGCATCGTCGAGTCGCGTGCCGTGACTGCCACACAACGGTGCGACGCCGTGACGGCGGCGTGGACATCCGGTTCACGTCGATCGATTACGCAAGCTGCGAGTCGTGTCACACAGACGACCACCGGGGCGCGCTGGGAGCCGACTGCAGCGGTTGCCATTCCACGGCGGACTGGCACCGCGTCCCGCGCCGCACGGTGGAGAATCGCTACGACCATTCCGGCACCGCGTTCCCACTGGCGGGCAAGCACGCGCAGGCGGACTGCGAGGACTGTCACAGCGGGCCGCGACGCGACGAGCAACTGAGGTTGTCGTTCGAGCGGGAGACCCGCGGCTTCGCCTATCCCCACCCGCTCGCCGAGGACTGCCTATCCTGCCACGTCGATGAGCATCGCGCGGCGTTCGACGCCGCGCCCGGCGGAGCCGTCTGCGACAACTGCCACGATGAGCGGGACTGGATTCCCACCCGCTACGACATCGCACGACATAACCGTGACGCCAGTTTCGAGCTGAGCGGCGCGCACACCGCCGTTCCCTGCATCGATTGCCATTCGAGCCCGGGGCCCGACGGCGATGCGGCGCAGTTCCGGTTCGCCAGCACCGAATGCGAATCGTGTCACGAGGATGAGAACCCACACGGCGCCCAGTTCACCGGCGAGTTGTGCCGTAGCTGTCACGATGTCCGGACCTTCAGTACCCCCGATTTCGATCACAATCGCGCTCGCTACAAGCTGGACGGCGCGCATCGCGATGTGCCCTGCGCATCGTGCCACCTCGATATCGAGAACCCGGACGGCAAGCTGACGCGCCGCTATAAGCCGCTGGATTTCGAATGCCGCGACTGCCACGGAGGCGAGTCATGAGAATCCCTCGAGCCCTAGGGGCCGCTATCGCCCTGCTCGCCGCGCTCCCCGCAACCGCGGCGGCCCAGCAGGCCGGTGGCAGCCCGCACGGCACGCTTTCAGCCAACACCGACTGTACGGCCTGCCATACTCAGCGCTCGTGGCGGCCGGCGCGTGCCAGGCCGGATTTCGACCACAACGAGGCGACGGCATTCGCGCTGCTGGGCCGGCACGAGAAGGCGAGCTGCACGGCCTGCCACCTGGACCTGCGGTTCGACACGCCGAAGCTGTCGGTCGCCGATTGCGCCAGCTGCCACGTCGACGTCCATCAGGGCCGCTTCGTCGCCGGTTGCCCCGCCTGCCACAACACGACCGCGTTCACCGACGTGAGCGGTATGACTCTACATTCGAGGACAAGCTTCCCACTCAGCGGCGCGCACCTGCAGATCTCTTGCGAGAGCTGCCATCTCGACGACGCGGCCGGCGCTTACACCAGCCTGGACAGCGATTGCGGCGGCTGCCACGCGCAGGACTACGCCGCCGCCGGCTCGATCGACCACGTGGCACTCGAGTTCCCCACCGACTGCGAGCTGTGCCACGGCAACATCGCCTGGCGCGCCGGCGCGGCCTTCGATCATGTGACGACTTCGCGCGGCTTCGCGCTGGTCGGCGCACACGCCAGGCTCGACTGTTCGGGCTGCCATGCGCTGCCCGGCATGCAGCTCGTCGTCGCGGCGCCCAGCGGCCAGAACGACTGCGTCGCGTGCCACGAGGCCGATTACGGCCGCGAGCACGCCGCCGATCGCTTTCCGGTCACCTGTTTGGACTGCCACAGCGTCGATACCTGGTTCGGGGTGCGGATCGATCACGTGGCCATAGGGTTCCCGCTGCTCGGCGCGCACGCCGCGCTCGACTGCTCGAGCTGTCACAGTCAGCCCGGCTACGGGCTCCTTTTCCCGGCACCCAGCGACCCGAACGACTGCGTCGCCTGCCACCAGTCGGACTACGACCGCGAGCATACCGGCACGGGCTTTCCCGCCACCTGCCTGGACTGTCACACCGTCAACGACTGGTCGGGCGCCAGCTTCAATCACTCGCAATGGTTCCCCATCGCCTCGGGCCCGCACGCAAATGCCGGAGCTTGCGAGACCTGTCACGTTCAGCCCGGCAACTTCCAGGTCTTCTCGTGCTTCAACTGCCACCAGCACTCGCGCGACAGAATGGACGATAAGCACCGCGGCCGGTCGGGATACGTCTACGAGAGCAACGCTTGCTACTCGTGCCACCCGAACGGCCGGGGAGATTAAAGCCGATGACGATCCGATCGCTTTTCGCCACCGCGCTCTGCCTGAGCCTCCTGCCCTTCGGCACGGCGGACGCCCAGGACCAACGCCTCGCCACGGTCGTCGTATACATCGCCGGCGCCGACATCTACCTCGATGCCGGCAGCGACCAGGGCCTGAGCCCCGGCGACACTCTCAGGGTTTACAGCGAACCGGACGGCCGGCTGCTGGGGACATTCATGGTGATCAGCAGCACGCGGGAAAGAGCCGTCGTCACGTTCGCCGGACGGCCGTTCCCGGTGACGCGCGGCGCCTACCTGCAGGTCGCGACCTCCGGCGCGGCGCAGCCGCAGCGCGATGACGCGGCGGCAGCATCGGCGATCGCCGACCCGCGCCGCACGGGGCCGGGGCCGGTTCACCGCTCGCCGCGGCTGTCCGGCCGACTGTCCTTCGATCTGGGAATGCTCGAGTCCACCACGACGGTAGGCGATGGGCTGGACCCGGTGGAGCGCCGCTTCGCGACGCCGTCGCTGCGGCTCCGCGCCACGGTCAACGATCTGCCGGCCGGCATGAGCTTCAACACCAACTTGCGTGCCGCCGCGCGGATGAGCAGCACGGACGTCGTGCAGCCGCCCCGGTCGCTGCGCGTATATCAAGCCAGCCTGGGTAAATCGTTCGAGGGCGTGCCCCTACAGTTTCAACTGGGCCGGTTTTACAACCCGTACGAGACGTTCAGCGGCTACTGGGACGGCCTGCTCGTGCATGTAGGCCGCTCCGGGCTGGGCGGCGGCTTCGCCGTCGGGTTCCAGCCGGAGCGCGGCAACGAGAAGTTCACGACCGACGTAGCAAAGTACGGCGCCTTCCTCGACTACCGGTACGCGTCGAGCCGATTCTCCTATTGGGCCGACCTGTCGTTCAACGAGCAGCGGCCGCGAAGCGGATCGACCAACCACCGATTCGCCGGCCTATCGCAGCGCTTGCGCTGGGGTCGTGTCGGTTTGAGCCAGCGGATCCGTTTCGACAGCCGGGATGACCGCCCGGGTTGGGAGCTCACGCAGCTCGAGCTGCGAACGGCGCTGCCGCTCGGCCGCCGGCTATCCGCGCACATCGGATACTCGTTCTACAGACCGCTGTACCTGCTGAGCACATTCGAACTCGAACCGGACACGATCGGGTTACAGGCCTACCGGCGCGAGCGCGGCAGCTTCGGTCTCGCCTACGACATGTGGGGTGGGACTATCGGTGCCGACATAACGGCGAACCGGCTGGATGGCGGCTCGATCAGCTACACCTACGGTACACACTTCAGCGTTCCGCGCAGCGCGATGTTAGGACTCGGGTACTTCGGCTGGGCGAGCTACTGGAAGCGCGACGCGACGACGACGCTCTACATCACGCCGGGTATCACCCGGACGTTCGGCAGTCTGGAGACGCGGGCGTCGTATTCCTACTACAGCTACGCGAACGCTTCGGCGAAAGTCATCACGCACACGCTGGACCTGTCGCTCAGCCTACCGCTGACACGCCGCTGGTACGTGCTGCTGCAAGGCCGAGTCCAGCGCGGGAAGACCTTGAACAGCAACAGCCTCTACTCCGGTTTCTGGCTCAGCTTCTGAGGATCGCTCATGGGTTCTACTCAGGTACTCCGCTTCAGGGCCTCGGAACGGCGCGTGCACTGGTCGATCGCCATACCGTTCCTGGTCTGCTACACGACGGCGCTCGTGCTCGTGGTCGTGTACAACCCCGATCCGCTGCGACCGTACCGCGAAGTCTTCTCGTGGATCCATCGCATCTCCGGCGTCTGCCTGATCGTCTTCCCAATGCTGGCGGTTACCCGCGGCGCCGGTGACTTCCGGGTCCATCTTCACAACATTCGGCAGGCCTGGTCCTGGGTGTTCGATGATCTGAAGTGGCTGGCACTCATGGGACTGGCGGCCGTGAGTCGTCGCATCTCGTTACCCGCGCAAGGCAAGTTCAACGCGGCCCAGAAGCTGAACTTCATGCTGGTCATGTCCACCTACCCGTTGTACATCGCGACGGGACTCCTGATGTGGCTGACGGGCGCCGCCCTGCTACCCTGGCTGATTCACTTCTTCATGGCCATCGTCGCCACACCCTTCCTGCTGGGTCACATCTTCATGGCGACGATCCCACGCAGCAGCCGCAAGGCGTTCCAGGGCATGTTCTCGGGCTTCGTCGACGGCGACTGGGCAAAGCACCACCACCGCCGCTGGTACGACGAGACGTTCGCCGGCTCCCCGATAAGCGCCGGCCAGCGCCAGGTCGTCATGCCCAACGGAAACGGGAAGGCCGCGGATGCACCGGTCGACCCGGCACGTATCGAGTCCGGGCTGAAGGCGCTGGAGCGTCACGCGAACGACGGCCGCACGAGCGCCGCCGCCGACCTGTTCCGCGTGCTCTGGCCTCACGCCCGCGACGCCGTTCTGCCGCCCGAAACGCTCCGCGGCATCATCACGGAGCTTCAGCGACGGCAGGACATGGAAACGGCCGCCAAGGCCAGCGCGCTGCTCGTGCTCCGTGAATCGCCGGACCCGATCGCGGTCCGTTGCCTGTTGAAGGTGGCCGAGGACACGCGCCGGTCAGCCAACGGACGGGAGAGCGCGCGTAAGATATACGCCTTCCTGCTGAAGCACGGTGCCGATTCGCCGTACGCAGGACACTTCCGCAAGGGGTTGGAGGAGACGCTGTAGACGGGGTGGGGAGGGTTCGGCGGACCGCTCGCTCCGGCCTCCCCGGCGCTCAACGCAGTTGAGCGCCGGGTCGCTAAAACCAGCTCCGCTCGGCGGTCCGCCGAACCCTCCTGTCGCGACGGCTAGCCACCCGCCTGGTATGTCAGCCGCCTTCTACACCGGCGGAGTGCGCAATTGCAGCGCACCAAAACTCGCCCGTCTACCGAATTCCCGCCTCCGGGGTTAGGGATACCCGGAGCACTGCCCTAGCCGCCCGTTCCCGAGCTCATACATGACCTGGACCAAGGCAGTGATCGCGGCTCGGGTTGCGTCATCGCACCAAAGACCTTACTATAAGGATGTAAGGAATCCTTGCGAACGTCATTCGTGGGTCTGAGCGTTTGCCTGACTGGTTGAGAAAAAGATGAGATATGCGGCCAAGTTGACTTCGAAGGGTCAGGTGACGATCCCGAAGCAGGTCCGCGACCGGCTCGCGCTGGCCCCTGGCGACTATCTGGTGTTCGAGGTGAATGGAGATCGCTTGGAAGTGACGAAGGCACCGGTGACACCGACGGAGGACTTCGGGACTCTAGCAGATCGCATCGCCGCGCGCTTCGAGGAGCGTGGAATCAGTCGCGACGATGTGGCCGAAGCCATCCGGTGGGCACGCGAG
>JBDHAI010000070.1:0-11655 GCA_039588155.1 Gemmatimonadota bacterium
ATCGCCGCCGTCAGCGTCGTCTTCCCATGGTCCACGTGGCCTATCGTCCCCACGTTCACATGCGGCTTCGTCCGCTCAAACTTCGCCTTCGCCATCCTCTTCTAGCTCCCTATGGAACGTGCTACGATCCGACCGCGACCGCAGCTTTACCCCGATTGAGAATCTCGTCGGCCTTCTGCTTCGGCACCTCTTCATACTGAGAGAACTGCATGGTGTAGACGGCTCGACCCTGACTCATCGAGCGAAGCGCCGTCGAATAACCGAACATCTCCGCCAGCGGCACACTCGCACCAACCACCCGAGCCTCACCGCGCTGCGTGATGCCTCCCACCTTGCCGCGGCGGCTAGAGAGATCACCAACGACGTTGCCCAGATACTCCTCGGGCGTGACGATCTCGACATCCATCACCGGCTCCAGCAACACGGGGTTCGCACGGCGCACCGCTTCACGCAGGGCCATCGACCCGGCGATCTTGAACGCCATCTCGGATGAATCCACCTCGTGGTACGAACCATCGATCAGGGTGACCTTCAGGTCGACCATCGGGTAGCCCGCCAGCACCCCTGCATCCATCGCTTCGCGAACGCCCTGTTCGACCGACCTGATATACTCCCTTGGAATCGCACCACCCACGACCTTCTCCTCGAAAAGAAGACCACTGCCGGCGTCCGCCACGTCCAGATTCACCACCACATGACCGTACTGCCCCCGGCCACCGCTCTGGCGGATGTACTTCCCTTCCACGCTGTGGACCGCAGTGCGGATCGTCTCGCGATAGGATACCTGCGGCCGCCCGACGTTGGCGTCGACGCTGAACTCGCGACGCACGCGATCGACGATGATCTCCAAATGCAGCTCACCCATACCGGAGATGATCGTCTGGCCGGTCTCAGGATCCGTGTGCACCTTGAAGGTCGGATCCTCCTCAGCCAGCTTCGCCAGAGCCCTCGCGAGCTTGTCTTCGTCCGCTTTCGTCTTCGGCTCGATCGCCACCGCGATCACCGGCTCGAGGAATTTCATCGCCTCGAGAATGATCGGATTGGCCTCTTCCGAAAGCGTCTCGCCGGTCTTCGTCTGCTTCAGTCCGATCGCCGCGCAGATGTCGCCGGCGTAAATCTCGTCGCGTTCCTCACGCCGGTTCGCGTGCATCTGCAAAAGCCGACCTATACGCTCCTTCTTGCCCTGAGACGCATTGAACACGTACGAGCCGGCCTTCACCGATCCACTGTAGACACGTAGATAGGTCAGCCGGCCGACGAACGGGTCCGTCGCAATCTTGAAGGCCAGCGCGCTGAAGGGCGCTTCATCCTTCGTTTCGCGAGTGACCAGCTCTTCGTCGTGGTGTGGGAGGTGGCCATGAATCGCCGGTACTTCGACAGGAGACGGCAAGTAGTCGATGACCGCGTCCAACAGCTGCTGCACACCCTTGTTCCGGAAGGCCGCACCGCAGAGCACCGGCGTAATGTAGTTGTTGACGGTGGCGTGCCGTATGGCCTCGCGTACGTCGTCCTCGGTGAGCTTGAACTCGTCCTCGAGGTACTTCTCCAGCAAGCCCTCGTGATGTTCGACCGCCGCCTCGATCAGCTGATGGCGAAGCTCCGCCGCCTTGTCCTGTAAGCTCTCGGGGATGGGCTCCTCCGTCCACTTCGCCCCCAACGAGGCCTCGTCGTAGACGACCGACACCTGGCGAACGGGATGAGCATTCGCGCCGAGACGATCGCGCATCATCTCCACCACGTTGTCGAAATTCGCCCCGACTCGGTCCATCTTGTTCACAAAGGCGATGCGTGGTACACCGTAGCGGTCCGCCTGACGCCAGACCGTCTCAGACTGCGGCTCGACACCTCCCACCGCGCAGAACAGCGCTATGCTGCCGTCCAAAACACGCAGGCTCCGCTCGACTTCGGCCGTGAAGTCGACGTGCCCCGGCGTATCAATGATGTTGACGCGGTACATCTGCCCGCCCCGGTTCCAGAAGGCCGTCGTCGCCGCGGAGGTGATCGTGATACCCCGCTCTTTTTCCTGCTCCATCCAATCCATCACGGCATCGCCGTGATGCACTTCGCCCATCCGATGCACCTTGCCCGTATAGTAAAGGACGCGCTCGGTGGTCGTCGTCTTACCGGCATCGATGTGCGCCATGATGCCGATATTGCGAATCTTCTCTAGGGATACCTGCCTTGGCATATCGCTACTGACTTCTCTCGTCTCGTTCCCGCGCCGGCAAAATTACCAGCGATAGTGGGCGAACGCCTTGTTGGCCTCCGCCATGCGATGCATATCCTGTTTCTTCTTGACAGCTGCACCTTCGCCTTTCGCAGCAGACAAGAACTCGGCGGCCAAACGCTCCGACATCGTCTTCTCACCTCGCGCCCGCGCCGCGCCGATCAGCCAACGCCGCGCCAGAGCTTCCCGACGCCTCGGCCGCACTTCGACCGGCACCTGATACGTCGCTCCGCCCACCCGGCGGCTCTTGACCTCAAGCACCGGCTTCGTGTTGCTGAACGCCTGTCGGTAGACGTTCATCGCCGGCTGCCCCGCACGCTCCTCGACCATTTGCATCGCGTCGATGAAGATCGACTCAGCCGTCGACTTCTTGCCGTCCCGCATCAGGCTGTTGACGAACTTCGCGACCGACTCGCTCGCGAACTTGTGGTCGGCGAGCACCTTTCTGGGTACCGCCCTCTGTCTCCTAGCCATAAGCTCCTGGCGCTAGCCTCCACGCAGGCGAATCAAGCCCTCGGGCGCTTCGCCCCGTACTTGCTCCTGCTATTCTTGCGATCCGCCACGCCCGCCGCGTCCAACTTGCCTCGGATGATGTGGTATCGCACACCCGGAAGATCCTTGACCCGACCCCCCCGAATCAGCACGATCGAGTGCTCCTGCAGATTGTGACCCTCCCCCGGTATGTAGGCCGTCACTTCGTACCCGTTCGTCAGGCGAACACGCGCCACCTTACGTAATGCCGAGTTCGGCTTCTTGGGTGTCGTCGTGTATACACGCGTGCAAACCCCACGCTTCTGAGGATTCTTCTCGAGCGCAGGAGCCTTGTCCTTCACCGCGTGCTTCTTACGGCCCGTCCGGACCAACTGGCTGATTGTCGGCATACGTGTACTGTCTCGGTTCGTCGTGAACGTGCCGATTTACCGAAAGAAAGGCCGGAGACGCACGACGCCTCCGACGCAAAAAGTTATACCACCCGGATCTGCGACAGACCCGCAAACCTAGGCGTGCCGCTCCCTTGCGTCAAGCCCGTTCACCGCACCACCACTGCATTCTCAGGCTATTTTCACGAGAGCACCTAAGCTATCCCTCGGGTACCGGATGTCAACGCCTCTGCCCCTGCAAGAGGCCCGTTCCAGAGCCTCGTTCTCGGGTCCCGCGCTCCCCGAGCCGCCACGATAGTTGTAACATAGACCACCCAACAAGAGCGCCGAGGGAGGTGAGGGCTCTAAAGCCAAAGGCCCCAAAGCCTTGCGGCTCTGGGGCCTCGACTCGAGCGTGCCACTCGGGCTCAGTCGCCCGGGCTCGTCGCCGGGCCGCTGCTCGGGTGGCTGGCCCCTCTCACCAGGTCGGCCAGGCTGATGTCGGCGGCCTCTTCGGCCTCCGTCCTGGCGCTGGCCAGCTCGCTGATCTCCTGCTCCGTGGGTGTACCCTCGACGAGGAACTCGGTATCGTGATGCCGGTGGATGCCGGTCCCCGCCGGGACCAGATGGCCGATGATGATGTTTTCCTTCAGGCCTTCGAGGTTGTCCCGGGCTCCCCTGACGGCGGCGTCGGTGAGCACTCGAGTGGTCTCCTGAAACGAGGCCGCACTGATGAACGACCGCGTGGTCAAGCTCGCCTTAGTGATGCCCAGCAGGAGCGGCTCCGCCCGGGCGGGTTTCTTGCCACCCTGCCGCATCTTCGCGTTCATGTCGAGAAACTCGACCCGGTCTACGTGCTCGCCTTCCAGGAATTCCGTGTTTCCTGGATCCACGATGCGCACCTTCTGGAGCATCTGCCGTACGATGACACCGATGTGAATGTCGCTGATCCGCACGCCCTGAAGTCGGTAGACTTCCTGGATCTCGTTCAGTAAGTACTCCTGTACGGCGCGAGGCCCTTTGATCCGCAGGATGTCGTGGGGGTTCACCGGCCCCTCGGACAGACGGTCACCGGCGCGCACGCGGTCGCCCTCATGAACCCGGAAGTGCTTACCTACGGGGATCTCGTAGACCTTTTCTTCGCCGCTGTCAGACATCACCACGACCTCTCGCTTGCCGCGCTTGATGGCCCGAAAGGAGACGGTGCCGTCGACCTCAGCGATTGTCGCCGGGTCTTTGGGCCTGCGTGCCTCGAAGAGTTCGGCCACCCTCGGCAGACCACCCGTGATGTCCCGGGTCTTGTAAACCTCGCGGCTGATCTTCGCCAACGTGTCGCCTGGCTCTATTGCGTGCTTGTCGCGTATGATCAGCTGCGCGCCTACCGGTACGATGAACTCTCGCACCTTTTTGCCGTTCGCCTTGATGTTGATTTGCGGGTGCAGCTTTTTGTCGCGATCTTCGATGATCGTTAGCTGCCGCCGTCCGGTCGACTCGTCTAACTCCTCGCGGACAGTCAGTTCCTCGACGATGTCCTGGAACTCGACCTGGCCACCGATGTCGGCGACGATGGGCTCTGAATACGGATCCCAGCTGAACAACAGCTGTCCCGTCTTCACCTTCTCGCCGTCCTCCACGTGCAGGGTGGCTCCGTAGGGCACCGTCAATCTCGAGCGCACCTGACCATCGCCGGTCAGCATCAGCAGCTCACCCTCGCGGCTCGTGACGATGTGCTGCTCATCGCTACCCGCCACGATGGTCACACGCTCGAACTTGAGCGTTCCGTCGACCTTCGACTTGCGCTGCGTCTGCGCCGCGATGCGTGCCGCCGTGCCCCCGATGTGGAAAGTCCGCAGCGTGAGCTGGGTACCGGGCTCGCCGATCGACTGGGCTGCGATGATACCCACGGCCTCTCCGAGGTCGACCGGATTCATCGTCGCGGGATTGCGTCCGTAGCACTGGCGGCAAATCCCCCGACGCGACTCGCAGGTCAGCACCGAGCGGATTCGCACCGACTGAATGCCCGCCTCTTCTACCGCCTCGGAGGCTTCCTCGTCGACCAAATCGCCGGCCTTGACCAACCTCTGCCCATCGATCGGATCGACGACTTCCTCCAAGGCCACCATCCCGACGATACGATCACGCAGCGGCTCGATGATATCTTCACCTTCCTTCAGTGCTGACATCTCGAGACCGAGGACGGTACCGCAGTCGTCCTCAGAGACCGTCACGTCCTGGGCGACATCGACCAGGCGCCGTGTCAGGTAGCCCGCGTCCGCCGTCTTGAGTGCTGTATCGGCCAGACCCTTGCGGGCGCCGTGCGTCGAGATGAAGTACTCGAGCACCGTGAGCCCTTCCCGGAAGTTCGAGAGAATCGGGCTTTCGATGATCTCGCCTATGCCGCCCGTCAACTTCTTCTGCGGCTTCGCCATCAGGCCTCGCATTCCGGCCAGCTGCCTGATCTGGTCGCGTGAACCTCGCGAGCCCGAGTCGAACATCATGAACACGGGGTTCAAGCCTTGACGCGACTTGCGCAACGCACCCACCATCGCGTCGGCGACGTCGTTATTCGCATGCGTCCAGGCATCGATGACCCGGTTGTATCGTTCACCGTTCGAAATCACGCCCTTCTCGTACGCCTTGGTAAAGCGCTCGGTATCCGAGCGTGCCGAAGAGATGATGTCTGACTTCTGCGGCGGAATCTCCAGGTCCTCGAGCCCGATCGATGTGCCGCCAACCGTGGCGAAGCGGAAACCGAAGTCCTTCAGGCGATCGAGAAAGTCGGTGGTCTGCTTCAGGCCCACGCGACGGAAGCAATCGAACACCAGGTCCGATGCGCCCCCCTTGTTCATCGGGTGATTCACGAAGCGAAGCTCCGCTGGAACGATGTCGTTGAACAGCACTCGCCCCACGGTGGTGGCAAGCCATTCCCCGCCGTAGTGGAAACGGATGGGTGCATGGTAGTCCACCGCCCCGTTGGCTCTCAGGAAGCAGGCATTGGCGATGGCCAGTTCAACCTCGTACACCGACGAGTAGCGCGGCGCCTTCTCGATCCGCTCGTCAAAGTCATTGGGTAGCTTGGTGAGGTAATGCAGCCCCAAGACCATATCCTGACTGGGCGTAGCGATCGGCTTACCGTCGGACGGCTTCAGGACGTTGTTCGATGACAACATCAGCACACGGCACTCGATCTGCGCCTCGAACGAGAGCGGCACGTGCACCGCCATCTGGTCGCCATCGAAGTCGGCGTTGAATGCCGCACAGACCAGCGGGTGAATCCGGATCGCCTTGCCTTCCACCAACACCGGCTCGAACGCCTGAATCCCCAATCGATGCAGCGTCGGCGCCCGGTTCAGCAGGACCGGGTGGTCCTTAATGATGTCCTCGAGCACCTCGTACACCCTGGGGTCGTCGCCCTTCTCGACGATCTTCTTGGCCCGCTTGACCGTCTCGGCCTCGCCGCGCCGCTCCAGCTCGTGGATGATGAACGGTCGGAACAGCTCGACCGCCATCACTTTCGGCAAGCCGCACTGGTGCAGCTTGAGTTCCGGCCCGACCACGATCACCGAGCGACCAGAGTAATCCACTCGCTTGCCCAGCAGGTTCTGGCGAAACCGGCCCTGCTTGCCCTTCAGCATGTCCGAGAGGGCCTTGAGCGGCCGCTTGCCGCGACCACGGATCGCCTTGCCGCGGCGCCCGTTGTCGAACAGAGCATCCACCGCTTCTTGAAGCATACGCTTCTCGTTGCGAAGGATGACCTCGGGAGCCCGCATCTCCATCAGCTTTTTCAAGCGATTGTTGCGGTTGATCACTCGCCGGTAGAGATCGTTGAGGTCGGATGTGGCGAAGCGGCCACCGTCGAGGGGCACCAGTGGGCGCAGGTCCGGTGGCAACACCGGAATCACGTCCATGACCATCCATTCCGGGTGGTTTCGTCGCTCGGCGTCCACGTCGCTGTTTCGGAAAGCGTCCACTACTTTGAGTCGCTTCAGGTGTTGCTTCTTCCTGTGCTGACTCGTCTCGGTGGCGACGCTGCGCCGCAGGTCTTTGGCAAGATTGTCGACCTCAACCTGTTTCAGTAGCGAGCGAACGCCCTCGGCACCGATCTCGGCCTGGAACTCGGTGTCTTTTTCCTCTTTGGCTTTGGCCTTGAGCTCGAAGTCCTCCTCCTCCTCGAGCATTTGCTTCGGCTTGGCGTCCTGTTTGCCGGGCTCGACCACCACATAGTTCGCGTAGTAGATGACCTTCTCGAGATCGCGCAGCGTCATACCGAGCAGGTAGCCCATCTGGGACGGCAGCGTCTTGAAGAACCAAATGTGCGCCACCGGGACCGCCAACTCGATATGGCCCATCCGTTCGCGCCTAACCTTCGAGAGCGTCACTTCCACACCGCACTTGTCGCAGATATGGCCGCGGTAGCGGATCCGCTTGAACTTTCCGCAGTGACATTCCCAGTCCTTCACTGGCCCGAAGATACGCTCGCAGAAAAGTCCGTCACGCTCGGGCTTGAACGACCGGTAGTTGATCGTCTCCGGCTTCGTGACTTCGCCGAAGCTCAAAGAGCGGATTTGCTCCGGCGATGCGATCTTCAGCTGGATGAAGTCGAACTCCGATGAACGGGTCTCGCGGTGCCTTGGGAAATCGATCATTGTATCCTCTAAATGGAGTGCGAAGCTCCGTTAAATTCCATCGTCTCTTCGACCCAGCTCGACGCTAAGGCCCAGCGCCTGCAGCTCCTTGACCAAGACGTTGAAGCTCTCTGGGATGCCAGGGTCAGGTAGATTCTCGCCTTTCACAATCGCCTCGTAGGCGCGCGAGCGCCCAGAGACATCGTCCGACTTGACCGTCAGAATCTCCTGCAGCGTGTGCGCAGCGCCGTAAGCCTCCAACGCCCATACCTCCATCTCCCCGAAGCGCTGGCCGCCGAACTGGGCTTTGCCCGCCAACGGCTGCTGCGTCACAAGGGAGTACGGCCCGATCGAACGCGCGTGGATCTTGTCGTCCACCAGGTGGGCTAACTTCATCATGTAGATGCTTCCGACCGTAATCTCCACGGCGAAAAACTCGCCCGTCCGCCCGTCCCTCAGCCGCATCTTGCCTGCTGGGGTGACACCCGCCTCCCTCAAGAACTCCTCCAGCGTCTCGTCCAGACCCTCTCCCCTCGACTTCTTCCGAGAGAGCTTCGCAGCTGCAGCCAAGCTGGCCTTCGCGAGATTCGGCTCGCCCCTGCGCTCCGCTATTTCGCCTGCCGCCTTCAGCAGGTAGTCGCGCATGCCGTCGAGATAGCCCGCAACCCTCTTCGAACTGGTCGTCTCCCAGATGGAATCCAGCGTTCGCCCCAAGCCCAGCGGCGAGCCGGAAGGACGCGTTCCGTCTCCGTGCCCGGCGCGGCTCTTCCCTACACCCGCGCGCAGTACCTGAACGAAATCCCTGATTAGAGCGTCGTTCCATGCAGGCGGCTCGGCCGACCGGATATTGAGGGAGTCGTGGGCCCAGTTCGCACCGGCCAGCTTCAGGAGCACGCCGACCTCGTCCTCGGAGGCGCCGTGGAAGACCGGCGTCTTCGACTCGAAGCCCAGCAGATTACCGCACCAGCCGAGGTGGGTCTCGAGAATCTGTCCCACATTCATGCGGCTCGGAACGCCGAGTGGGTTCAACACAATGTCCACCGGCGAACCGTTGGGCAGGAACGGCATGTCCTCTTCAGGCACGATGCGGGCGATAACACCTTTGTTACCGTGACGGCCTGCGACTTTGTCGCCCACCGCGATCTTCCGCCGTTCAGCGACGTAGACCTTGACCAGCTGGACGACGCCTGGAGACAACTCATCGGGCTGGAGGACCTTGTCGATGGATTCCTCCGTCTTTTCACGCACCCGCTCGATGCGCTGCCTCGATTCATCGATCACCCGGCGCAGTCTCTCATTGGCGGCCTGGGTCTTGACCTTGAGGGCCGTCAGATCGAGCTTCGCGAAATCGAGCTCGTGGAGCACCTTGTCGACTAGCTTCTTCCCTTCCTTCAGGTATGGCTCGATCGTTCCACGCTTCAAGAACAGCTGAACCGTCTGCCCCTTGAGCAGCACTCGCAGCTCCTCGTTCCTGACTTCGGTGATCCGCCCAATCTCGTCGCGCTCCTGCTCACGCAACAACCCGATCTTCTCACCGTGCTCCTTCTCGAGCAGAGCATCGTCGATGCGGCGCGAGAAGATCTTCACGTCGATGACGGTCCCCGCCATTCCCGGAGGCACGCGCAGCGAGCTGTCTTTGACGTCCTTCGCCTTTTCGCCGAAGATCGCGGTCAGAAGTTTCTCTTCGGGGGACAGCTCCGTCTCTCCCTTCGGAGTGATCTTGCCGACCAGAATGTCGCCTGGCTTTACCGGCGCGCCGACGCGGACAATGCCGCGCTCGTCTAGATCCTTCAGCGCTTCTTCCGAAACGTTGGGGATCTCTCGCGTGATCTCCTCCATTCCACGCTTCGTGTCCCGTACGTGAAGCTCGAGCTCTTGAATGTGGATCGACGTGTACTCGTCGTCCTTGACCAGCCGCTCGCTGATCACGATCGCGTCTTCGAAATTGTGCCCGTACCACGGCATGAACGCGACCGTGATGTTTCGACCCAGCGCCAGCTCGCCGCGATCCGTCGACGCACCGTCTGCGATGATGTCGCCGGCATCGACTCGCTGCCCGAGCTGCACAAGAGGACGCTGGTTCGTGGCCGTGTCTTGGTTCGTCCGCCAGAACTTCTTCAGCTTGTAGCGGTCGAACTGGCTCAGCTTGGCGAGCGGCTCATGCCCACCGGGCTTCACCGCCCCAGTGTCGATGAGGATCTCGTCTGCCCCCACCTGAGTGACCACACCGCCACGCTTGGCTACCACCACGGCACCGGAATCCCTCGCGACCTTGGCTTCCAGGCCCGTGCCCACGAGCGGCCGCTGCGGAAAGAGCAGCGGGACCGCCTGGCGCTGCATGTTCGAGCCCATAAGCGCCCGGTTGGCGTCGTCGTGCTCCAAGAAAGGAATGAGCGCCGGCGACACCGCCACGAGTTGATCGGGCGAGACGTCCATATAGTCGATGTGCGGCGGCGGCAAGAGCGGGTAGTCGTCGGCCTGCCGGCAGAGCACCAGTGGATTGACGAACGTGCCGTCGGGATTGACCTCGGCGTTGGCCTGAGCAACGGCGAACTCCTCCTCCTCGCTGGCCGTCAGCCAAACCAGATCGCCCTTGACCTTGCCCCGCTCGACCGAGCGATAGGGCGTCTCGATGAACCCGAGATCGTTGATCCGGGCGAACGTGGACAGGCTGGTGATCAGGCCGATATTGGGACCCTCGGGAGTCTCGATCGGGCACATGCGTCCGTAGTGCGAATAGTGAACGTCACGCACCTCGAAACCGGCTCGCTCACGCGTCAGACCGCCGGGCCCGAGCGCGGACAGCCGACGCTTGTGCGTCAGTTCGGCCAGGGGGTTCGTCTGGTCCATGAACTGGCTCAGCTGCGACGATCCGAAGAACGACTGAATGACCGCGCTGACCGTGCGCGCGTTGACCAGGTCATCGATGTTGATCTGTTCCGGGTCGCTCGCGATCGACATGCGCTCGCGCACGAGCCGCGCCATCCGGGAAAGACCCACGGAGAACTGGTTGGCTATGAGCTCACCGACGGAGCGCACGCGGCGGTTGCCCAGGTGGTCGATATCGTCGACGTAGCCACGCCCCTCGTTGAGTTCGATCAGGTAACGGATGATCGCGATGAAGTCCGCCACCGTCAGAATGGTCACGTCGGCCGGCGGAGGCTCCATGCCCAACAAACGGAAGGTATCCCGCAGGCGCTGGTTGATCTTATAGCGGCCAACGCGGCCGAGATCGTAACGCTTCGGGTTGAAGAATAGGCGCTCGATCGCCGTGCGGGCGGTTTCGAGATTGGGCGCTTCGCCGGGTCGCAGCAGCGAGTAGATGGCGTATAGCGCTTCCGCTTCCGTATGCGTCGGGTCCTTAGTCAGCGTGTTCTTGATCAGCGGCGACTCGCCACGGGCGCCGCCGGCGAACACCTGCACGAAGCGGATACCCTTTTGGGCCAGCGCCTCGAACAGCTTGGGGTCGAAGGTCTGGCCGGTCTCCCCGAGCACCTCACCGGTATCGGGATCGACAACGTCCGCTGCCAGGCGCGGGTCCACACTCCAATCGCGGCGATTAACGAGGTCCTCGTAGCGGCCGCGTAGCGGGACTCGGGCGGGACTCGAGTAGACCGTGACCGTTTCGAATCCGGCTCGGTTGAGCTGGTTGATCAGCTCGGGATTGAGTTCCTGCGCCCGGTGCGCGAGGAAGGCATCCGCGTCCGTAAAGATGGGTGCCTCCTCGATACCCACGCCAATCAGCAGGTTGATGACGTCGGCGGTGATCGGGTCACCGCTGCGTGCCACCACGCGACCGGTTTCCGGATGCGCTTGATCCGTCGCGAGCCAGCCTTTCTCTCCCTCCAGGTCGAAACCGGTCAACACCTCGGTTTGCGGCTGGCCCTCGAAGCTCGGATTTGGCACCGCGTCCGCGATGAGCGTTCCGACGGCCTCACGGGTA